>CAKZOR010000026.1 GCA_937136755.1 uncultured Flavobacteriaceae bacterium
AGCACAACATAACATTATAAAATTACTTTAAAAACAACACTATTGCTCCTAAGGAGGTAAGTACAAGTATCATCTTTCTAAAAAACGTATCTGAAATTTTGTGCACAAAAAACACTCCTGTAAGCAAACCTAATACAGTACCTGGAAGCAGGATTAAAAATATTTTTAAACTCTCCGGGGTGACCGTCTTCCATACAAAAACATGAAAAGGGAGCTTGAATAAATTTATCAGGAAAAACAACCAGGCCGCAGTGCCAATAAAATGATTTTTAGGAAGGCGCATGGCTAGAAAATAAATATTGGAAAAAGCACCCGCTAGGTTGCCAATCATTGTGGTAATTCCCGCCATAACGCCCATAAAACTTCCAAAGCTCCAATGGGTAGGAATGGTTTTTACTTTCTTTTTTTCCCACCATATAAGCATACTCAAGGTGAGTAATATAGTCACAGCCATGCCTATTTGAAAGGTTTTTTCAGGAAGGTCTTTGCCAATGATTACACCAATGAGCACCCCGAGCATCATCCAGGGGAGGAATGCTTTTAAATAGTTCCATTGGGTATGTCTGTGGTAATAGGTTATGGCAAAAATATCTCCAACAATGAGCAGCGGCATAAGCATTCCAGTAGAAGACTTGCCGCCAAAAGCCAAAGCCATTAGGGTCACTATTAATACAGCTATTCCCTTAACCCCTGCTTTGGATATCCCTAAAATAAAAGCTGCTAAAAAGGCAAAAACAAATGATTCTAGCGAAAGCAATCCATTTAAATATGCATCCATAAAACGAAGGTACAATTTGTTTTTAAGTCGCTTAAAGCTCAAAATGTGTGCGGTATAACAAAAAATAATACCTTTATGTCTTACCATTACCAACCAAACCGTAAAACCAAACAAAAAATGAATTTGTCTGTCTTAGATTACAGCATTATTGCTGGCTTTTTTTCAATCGTATTAATTATAGGAATTGTAGTATCTAAAAAATCTGGTCAAAGCAGCGCCGAGTATTTCCTTTCAGGAAGAAGTATGCCATGGTGGCTTTTAGGATTTTCTATGGTAGCGACCACATTTTCTACAGACACCCCTAATCTTGTCACAGATATTGTAAGAACCAACGGGGTTTCAGGAAACTGGGTGTGGTGGGCTTTTTTGCTTACGGGATTATTAACTGTTTTTGTTTATGCAAAACTATGGCGTCGTTCAAATGTGGCCACAGACATGGAATTTTATGAGCTCAGATATGGCGGTAAACCGGCACACTTTCTAAGGTGGTTTAGGGCTTTTTATTTGGGGGTCTTGTTTAATGTCATGGCCATGTCTGCAGTGACTTTAGCTGCGATTAAAATAGGCCAAGTCATGTTGGGTTTAGACCCTGTTTTTATAGTATTAGTGGCAGGAAGTATTACGGTATTATTTAGTGCTGTTGGAGGTTTTAGAGGCGTGATTTACACAGATTTTGTCTTGTTTTTTGTCGCTATAGCAGGCGCTGTAGGTGCAGCTTATTATTTGGTCAATATCCCAGAGGTAGGCGGTTTAGAAGCACTTTTAGCCCATGAAAATGTTTCTGATAAATTATCTATTCTGCCTGATTTCTCAGATACAGAAGCCTTAATAGGGATTCTAATTATCCCATTAGCTGTGCAATGGTGGTCTGCTTGGTATCCGGGTGCAGAACCTGGTGGAGGCGGATATATTGCGCAGAGAATGCTAGCGGCCAAAAACGAAAACCACGCCATAGGAGCTACGTTTTTCTTCAATATCATGCATTATGCACTGCGTCCTTGGCCATGGATTTTAGTGGCCTTAGCTTCTATGGTGGTTTACCCAGATTTGTTGTCTATTCAAACAGCCTTCCCCAACGTAGCAGCAGACAAATTAGGAAATGACTTGGCGTACTCTGCCATGCTTACCAAATTACCCAGCGGCTTACTCGGTCTGGTTATGGCTTCTTTAGGAGCTGCTTATATGTCTACTATCTCCACCCATTTAAATTGGGGGTCTTCTTATATTGTAAACGATGTATATAAATTAGAGATTCAGCCCAATGCAACTGAAAAACAACTGGTTATGGTGGGTAGAGTAGCCACTGTTTTATTGATGGTGGCAAGTGGTTTTTTAGCACTCACCCTCACAAATGCCCTTCAATTGTTTGACATTATCTTAATGTTTGGTGCCGGAACAGGGCTTATTTTTATTCTTAGATGGTTTTGGTGGCGTATTAATGCTTGGAGTGAAATCTCTGCTATGATTGTTTCTGGGGTACTCTCTATACTGTTTAATTTTGGCTCCATAGGAACCACTTTTTTTGGTGGAGATGGATTAGAAGGTATTTTCCCCTCATGGGCCAAGTTTCCCGTAGTGGTACTTCTAACTTCTATTGTTTGGATTGCGGTTACTTTCCTGACATCACCCGAGAAGGAAGAAACCCTAGACAGATTTTACAAGCAAACCCAACCTGGAGGTCCTGGATGGAAAACACAACAAGAAAAAGCCATTTCCGAAGGCCAATTAAAACCTCAGGAATGGTCGGTTCCCTCTGGTATTTTAGCGATGATTTTGGGTGCAATACTTGTGTATGGCTGTATGTTTGCAACAGGTAATTGGATCTATGGTAATTACACTTTGGCTGCTGGCTTAACGCTGGCAGTGATTGTAGCAGGAGTTTTATTACTCAAAGTTTGGAAAACCTTAAAAAAATCTATTTTATGATTTTTAACAAAAGGGTACCTTCAGTAGATATTTTTAGGGGAGCCACCATATTACTCATGATTTTGGTCAATACTCCTGGCACTTGGTCTGCTGTTTACGCTCCTTTTTTACACGCCTCTTGGCATGGATACACCCTGACAGATTTGGTTTTTCCTTTCTTTCTTTTTATTGTTGGCGTGTCTATCTCGCTCTCTTATAAAGACAAGAAATTAAAGCCTCAGGTTTTTTTTAAATTGACCAAAAGGAGTTTAAAACTTATTGCATTGGGTCTTTTTCTAGGCGCATTCACTATTAGTTTTCCTTTTATAAAAGATTTTGATAGTATTCGTTTCCCCGGAGTCTTACAACGTATTGGACTGGTTTTTTTCTTTGCGAGTGTCCTATATCTCTGGGGGAGCAAAAGAAGCACTGTCTTGATTATTGGGATTATTTTATTGGTCTATTGGCTATGGATGGGTTATTTGCCTTTAGATGGGGTGGCCCCTACCTATGAAAGAGGGGCTAACAATTGGGCCAATTTCATAGACCTGAAATTATTGGGCCCTCATATGTGGCAACCAGACTATGACCCAGAGGGCATACTCAGCACTTTGCCTGCAATTGCAACGGCACTGTTGGGAACATTAGCGGGAGATATATTGCGGTCTAACACCTATCAAAAAGCCTCCCTTTTGTTCTTATCTGGGCTTGTTTTGCTCGGTTTAGGGCATTTGTTAGATTTGAGCTTTCCCATTAATAAAGCCCTTTGGAGCAGTTCGTTTGTGTTGGTTACCGCTGGCTGGGCCAATTTAGTATTAGGGACTTTATTTTACCTGAGAGAAGTGAAAAAATTTAGTTTCGGCGGAGTGTTTTCCAAAGTAGGTGCCAATGCGATTGCTATTTATGTTACCTCTAGTTTTATCACTAAATTGTTTTATTTAATTCCATTCAATGGAAGTAGTATTCACGGGGCTTTATTTGAAACAATTTACTTGCACCAGGGTGTAGATCCTGCCTTGTCTTCCTTGCTTTACGCCATAACGGTCTGCGCTTTTTATGTGCTCATGGCGTCCTTTATGTATCAAAAGAAAATTTTCATTAAAGTTTAATTTTGTGATTTTGTAAGAAATGCCTTATTTTCGATTAAAATACTATTCAAATGAGCAGTTCATATAAGGAAATATTTACAGGAAACGCCATGGCCGTATTATTACTCAAAGGGGTTTTTGGAGATCACGGGATTCCTTTTGTGGAGAAAAACGAACAGGTTTCTGGTGTTTTAGCAGGTTTTGCTGGTGGAACAAGCTCTACTATAAAAATTGCTGTTCCACAAGAATTTGAAGAGGCTGCATTGAGACTTATTGCAGACTTTAGGGCCCAATTAGAAAGTGCTTAAACAATGATGGATTGTTAAAGCACCCTCAAAAGTGTTTGTTAACGATTCTATTTGCCTACTTCTAACAAGCGCTTCACATATTTCCCAATGACGTCAAACTCCAAGTTTACAACGGTACCTATTTCGTATTGTTGAAAACAAGTATGCGCATAGGTGTAGGGTATAATGGCCACAGAAAAGCTGTTTTTTTCAGAATTTACAACAGTCAGACTGGTACCATCTATGGTAATAGATCCTTTTTCTATAGTCACATTGCTTTTGTCTGGATCGTAGGTAAAGGTGAAAACCCAGCTCCCGTCTTCTTCTTTAAGTCCAGAACAAACCCCTGTCTGATCTACGTGACCTTGGACTATATGCCCGTCTAATCTACTGCCTAATATCATGGCCCGCTCTAAATTAATGAGTTGGCCCACTTTAAAGTGATTTAAGGATGTTTTTTCTAATGTTTCCGCAATAGCAGTAACCGTGTATTGTTGGGATGTTTTTTCTACTACGGTTAAACATACCCCATTGTGCGCAACACTCTGATCTATTTTTAATTCATTTGCCAAAGGCGTTTCTATGCGGAGGTGTAAATTACTCCCTTCTGCATCTATTCCTACTACTTTTCCTAAAGTTTCAATAATTCCAGTAAACATGGTTCGTTTTTATTGTCTAATTTTACCCAGTAAATTTACTTATAAAGCCACATATAGCATGCAGGATAATGCAAAAATAAAAGTTGGAATTTCAATAGGGGATTTAAATGGAATAGGCTGTGAAGTGATTATAAAAACCTTCGAAGATCCAAGGACATTAGAATTGTGCACCCCTGTAGTATTTGCGTCGAGTAAAACCTTAGCCCAACACCAACAACAACTAGGCACACAGCTTGTGTATCAGGGTGTGGCTAGTGCCTCAGAGGCTATAGAAGGTAAATTTAATGTGGTCAATATTTGGAAAGAGGTTCCTGAAATACACTTTGGCAAAGAGACCAAGTTAGGGGGCGAATACGCTTTAAAATCCTTAGAAGCAGCGACAAAAGCACTCAAGGAAGGCAGCATTGACGTATTGGTTACCGCACCCATAAACAAGAGTAATATTCAAACTGAGACTTTCAGTTTTCCAGGACATACGGATTATTTGGCTCAGGAACTCGGCGGGGAAAGCCTCATGTTTATGGTGTCAGATTCTCTTAGGATTGGATTATTAACAGACCATGTAGCTGTGAGTGAAGTGTCTAATCACATTACCCCTGAAAGTATTAAATCTAAAATAAAAACCATATTAAAGTCCTTAGAGCAAGATTTTGGTATTAGAAAACCCAAAGTAGCCTTGTTGGGTATAAACCCACACAACGGAGACCAAGGTGTCATTGGGAAAGAAGACCAAGACGTACTTATTCCGACCATAGCTGAAATTGCCCATGTAGGATCTTTGGTTTTTGGCCCCTACGCGGCCGATAGCTTTTTTGGTGCTAAAAATTACACCCAATTTGACGCCGTACTTGCCGCCTATCACGACCAAGGGCTTATTCCCTTCAAGACCCTTTCTTTTGGCAGTGGGGTGAACTTCACTGCAGGCTTATCAAAGGTGAGAACTTCACCAGACCATGGAACTGCTTATGATATAGCGGGGAAAGGTCTGGCAGATCACAGTTCATTTTCAGCCGCGGTGTATGCGGCCATAAAGATTTTTAAGCATAGGGTCATGTATAAAACCCTTACGGAAAATCCTTTGAAAAAAGCTAAAATTATAGAGAAGAGGCCTCCTAAGAAAAGCCACTATAAACCTCCAGCGCAAAAATAATTTTTAATTTCCTTAATGCTTGGTTGTTAGTATAATAATAGTATCTTTGCACCCGCCTTTTGGCTTACTAGAGAGGTGCGTTTAATCTAATTTATAATGAAAAATAGGGAGTACCATATTCCATTTTCAGGACTTAAAGAAGGAAAGCACCAGTTCGAATTTGCCATAGACAACACGTTCTTTAACGCATATGATTTTAATGATTTTAATGCTGCTGAACTCAATGTTCATGTGACATTAAAGAAGTTAAGTACCATGATGGAATTGGCTTTTGAAGCCACTGGAAGTGTCCGTGTAAACTGTGATACAACCAATGAGCCTTTCGATCTTCCGCTGCAATCTTCACTAGATTTAGTCGTGAAGTTTGGGGAGGCTTTTGACAATGAAAACGAAGCGCTTTTAGTGCTTCCTCATGGAGAACACCAAGTAGATGTATCACAATATATTTACGAAATGATTGTTTTGGCATTACCCGCTAAAAAAGTACATCCAGGTGTGTTAGACGGAACACTAAAATCTGAAGCACTTGAAACCCTTCAAAAATTAGGGGTTAAAGAGCTAAAGGAACAAAAAGAAGCAATAGAAGAGACGGACCCAAGATGGGACGCTCTAAAAAAGTTATTAACGGATAAATAGGAATTGTTATGGCACATCCAAAGAGAAAAATCTCCAAAACAAGGAGAGACAAAAGAAGAACACATTACAAAGCAGTAGCCCCTACTATTGCTAAAGATCCAACAACAGGTGAAATGCACCTGTATCATAGAGCACACTGGCACGAAGGTAAATTATATTACAGAGGTCAAGTGCTTATAGACAACACTGAGGTAGCTACTGCCTAAGTAAACGTTTTTAGGTTCATTTAACTCCCACTTTTTTAAGTGGGAGTTTTTTTATGACATAAACTTTTGGTTTTATAACCAAAGCTTGTTTTTTAAAGTGCATTTGAGATGATAAAAAAAACCACTTAAAATCCTTTAAAGATTGTAAAAAACATTAAAAAGTGGTGTAAAATGATTAATTTTCACGAATTTTGAATCATTTTTCAGCACATTTTGCTTAAAAACAAACCAATTCGAATGACAAAATTACATGCAGCCATTTCAGCTGTGGGATCTTACGTCCCAGAATTTGTGTTAACAAACGCGCTTTTAGAGACCATGGTGGAGACCAACGACGAGTGGATTACCTCTAGAACAGGCATTAAGGAGCGTAGAATTTTAAAAGACAAAGACAAAGGGACTTCTTACTTAGCTATTCAGGCAGCTAAAGACCTTATTGAAAAGAAACAATTAGACCCTCATTCCATAGATTTAGTGCTTGTAGCTACAGCTACTCCAGACCTTTTAGTAGCTTCTACTGCCGCCTATGTGGCTTCAGAAATAGGCGCGATTAATGCTTTTTCTTATGATTTACAGGCCGCTTGTTCAAGTTTTTTGTATGGAATGTCTACTGCCGCAGCGTATATTGAGGCAGGGAGGTATAAGAAAGTACTTTTGATTGGCGCAGATAAAATGTCTTCTATTATTGACTATTCGGACAGGGCTACTTGTATTATTTTTGGAGATGGTGCAGGAGCGGCTCTTTTTGAGCCCAACAATGAAGGCTATGGTTTACAAGATGAATACCTAAGGTCTGACGGAATAGGAAGAAATTTTCTTAAAATGGAAGCAGGAGGCTCGTTGTTACCCGCCTCAATAGAAACGGTTCAAAACAAGCAACACCACGTTTACCAAGACGGTAAAACAGTATTTAAATTTGCCGTGTCTAATATGGCAGACGCTGCCGCTAAAATAATGGAGCGCAACGCACTCACAAAAGATCAAGTAGATTGGTTGGTGCCTCATCAGGCCAACAATAGAATTATTGACGCTACAGCCAAAAGAATGGAAGTAGATACTTCCAAGGTAATGAACAATATTGCTAAATACGGGAATACTACTTCTGCTACTTTACCCCTATTATTGGCAGATTACGAAAATCAATTAAAAAAAGGAGATAAACTGGTCTTTGCCGCTTTCGGTGGAGGCTTTACGTGGGGTTCTATATATTTGACATGGGCCTACGATAACTAATACTTTAACGCAACTAAACCTTATTAAAATGGATATTAAAGAAATTCAGAACCTCATTAAATTTGTGGCTAAATCAGGAGCCAGTGAAGTTAAATTAGAGACAGAAGACGTAAAGATAACTATCAGAACGGGGCCTCTAGGTACGGCTGTTTCTGAGCCTGTTTATATGCAACAAATGCCTATGGCAGCAGCTCCTGCGCCAGCAGCAGTTGAGGCATCGGCGCCAGCCACAAAAGCTGCCCCAGCGAATGAAGACCATTTGATCACTATAAAATCGCCCATTATTGGAACTTTTTACAGAAAGCCTTCACCAGACAAACCCAATTTTGTTGAGGTGGGAAGTGAGATAGGAAAAGGAGAGGTGCTTTGTGTGATTGAAGCCATGAAACTATTTAACGATATTGAGTCAGAAGTGTCGGGTAAGATTGTCAAGATTCTAGTAGACGACTCTTCCCCAGTAGAATTTGATCAACCACTTTTCGTAGTAGACCCTTCTTAATTTGCCTTTGAGGCTAACATATTTCATGTATTATAAATAGCACTACTATGTTTAAGAAGATATTAATTGCAAATAGGGGAGAGATAGCCTTAAGGATTATCAGGACCTGTAAAGAAATGGGAATTAAGACTGTTGCGGTGTATTCTAAGGCAGACGAAGAAAGTCTTCATGTGAGATTCGCAGACGAGGCGGTTTGTATAGGACCTGCAGCAAGTAGTGAGTCTTATTTGAAAATCCCAAATATTATTGCTGCTGCTGAAATTACCAATGCAGACGCCATTCACCCTGGCTATGGGTTTTTGTCTGAAAACGCTAAGTTTTCTAGAATTTGTGCAGAGCATGGTATTAAGTTTATTGGTGCTTCAGGAGACCAAATAGACAAAATGGGTGACAAGGCCACTGCTAAAGAAACCATGAAAAAAGCAGGAGTACCCTGTGTTCCTGGTTCTGAAGGTATTTTAAAGGACGTTAAGGACGCCATTGCTACGGCAAAAAAAGTGGGTTATCCTGTAATGATCAAAGCCACTGCTGGTGGTGGAGGTAAGGGAATGCGCGCCGTTTGGAAAGAAGAGGACATGACCAAATTATTCGAAAGTGCTGTACAAGAAGCTACAGCGGCTTTTGGAAATGGAGGCATGTATATGGAAAAACTGATAGAAGAGCCCAGACACATTGAAATTCAGGTAGTTGGAGATCAGTTTGGAAAAGCATGTCACTTGTCAGAAAGAGATTGTTCGGTGCAACGCAGACACCAAAAACTAACAGAAGAAACCCCTTCTCCATTTATGACGGATAAATTGAGAGAAGAAATGGGTACCGCAGCTATTAAAGCAGCGGAATATATTAAATACGAAGGCGCTGGAACTATTGAGTTTCTAGTAGACAAGCACAGGAAGTTTTACTTCATGGAAATGAATACTAGAATCCAAGTAGAACACCCCATCACTGAGCAGGTGGTAGATTACGATTTGATTAGAGAGCAAATTTTAGTAGCAGCAGGAGTACCTATTTCAGGAAAGAACTACCTCCCTAAGCTTCATGCTATTGAATGCAGGATTAATGCAGAAGACCCTTATAACGGCTTTAGACCGAGTCCAGGGAAAATTACCACCCTACACACACCAGGGGGGCACGGGATTAGACTAGACACCCATGTGTATAGCGGCTATGTGATTCCTCCAAACTATGACTCTATGATTGCCAAGTTAATTACAACGGCACAAACTAGGGAAGAGGCTATTAACAAAATGAAAAGGGCTTTAGACGAATTCGTGATTGAAGGCGTTAAGACCACCATTCCTTTCCACAGACAACTCATGGATCATCCGGATTATTTAGCGGGTAATTACACCACTAAATTCATGGAAGATTTTGAAATGGATCCGATTGATTAAACAATCAAAGAACCTGGGGTAATGAATACCCAATAGATTCTTAAGTATACATCACCCCCGAGAAGCCTTTGCTTTTTAGGGGTGATTTTTTGATTTAAATGCGTCCAAAAAGTATTAGAAAATGTAGTATTTTTAAGCATGGACGCACTGAGTTACTGGGAGCACAAACACTGGTTGTCAAATATAGATTATGCCGTAATTGGAAGCGGTATAGTCGGATTAAGCTGTGCCCTTTCTTTAAGGGAAAAACACCCTAAATCTACTATCGTAGTCTTTGAAAAAGGTATTTTGCCGCACGGAGCAAGTACTAAAAATGCAGGATTTACTTGCTTTGGTAGTATTTCTGAAATTTTGTCGGACATAGACCGTCAGGGCGAGCAAAATGTTTTAAATATTGTTCAAAGAAGGTATGAGGGGGTTCAATTACTCAGAAGTAGACTGGGGGACGCTCCAATAGGCTATGAGAACCTGGGTGGTCACGAGGTTTTTTTAGCGACCCATACAGCCCTTTACGAGACATGTTTAGATCAATTAACCGCAGTGAATTCTTTGTTACAGCCGGTTTTTAAGTCGGATTCGTTTTACACTGCGTCCAATAGGTTTAATTTTAAGGGGGTAAATGAAAATTATATTAGCAGCCCTCATGAGGGACAGATAGATACCGGCCTCATGATGAAGCAGCTTATCCGTAAAGTGCAAGCCCAAGACATTCATATTTTTTATGGGACTGAGCTCACTGATTTTTCTAGTTCTAATGGATCGGTTCACCTGAAAACTAAATTTTTTGAGTGTAAAGCAGGGGCTTTATTTATAGCTACCAACGGTTTTTCTAAATCGCTTCAAATAGAAGATGTTAGCCCTGCCAGGGCTCAGGTTCTCATTACAAAACCTATAGAAAACCTTCACATAAAAGGGGCTTTTCATTTGGACATGGGCTACTATTATTTTAGAAATATAGACCAAAGAATACTGCTAGGAGGAGGGCGAAACTTGGCCTTTAAAGAGGAAGAAACTACTGATTTTTCTCAAACATCGCTTATTCAAGACGCACTTGATCGCTTACTGAAAGAAACCATACTTCCAGGGGTTTCTTTTGAAATTGATCGTAGGTGGTCTGGAATTATGGGCGTTGGAGCTGGTAAAGAACCTCTTTTAAAATGTGTTCAGCCCAATGTGTATTGTGGGGTTCGTTTGGGAGGAATGGGCGTGGCTTTAGGCTCAAAAGTAGGCAGTGAATTGGCGGAGCTACACCGCTAGAGATTTTAAACGCTGTTCACAGCGTTCTAAGGATACTTGAATACACTTGTTCTCATTTTCTAAAAGGGCCGTTTTTGAATGCATATAAAGGCGTTGCCCCTCGGATGATTTAAAGACTATTAAATAACCATTTCCAATAAAAAGACTCTTTTCAACACTGACTTTTATGCCAGTTTGTGTGTTAAATGACCATTCATGTGGCCAAACAACAATTTCTTGTCCTTCTTTTATTTTAAGGGATGGATACAGCGACAAAGCAGTGGCTTTATCTAAAATATTTAAAACGCCAAAAAGCTGGGCTACTTTAGTGTTAGGCGGGTTTTGATATAAGGATTCGGGTGTTCCAGAAGCGATAATTTTTCCTCCATCCATACAGACCACTTCGTGGGCGTGACCCATATAATCCTCGGGATGGTGAGAGGCTAATATACAGGCAATTTTGTGCTGCTCTAAGTAGTCGAATAGTTTGGTTCTTAATAGAAGTTTTAAAGGGGGGTCTATATGACTAAAGGGCTCGTCTAAGAGTATTAATTCTGGTGCTTTTGCCAATACCTTTGCCAAAGCCACGCGCTGTTGTTGTCCGCCTGATAAATTTTTAACTTGGGTGTTGGCAAAAGCCTTCATATCTATGAGCTCTAAAAGCTCAGCGGTGCGTTTTTCTAAATGCTCTGGCTCAAAAACAGATAAATGTTGGCTAATATTTTCAGCGACAGAAGTAAATGGCATGAGATCAAAATCCTGGGCCAGATACCTCAAAAAAGGGGCGCCTGGGAGCAGGTTGTATTCAGGCCCTAATAAAGCTTCTTTTTTCCAATGTATTTGACCTTTTTCAGGAGCCAAACTCCCGTAAATTAGTTTTAATAAGGTGCTTTTTCCGCTCCCGCTAGCGCCTGTTAAAGCCATAAGCTTTCCAGGGGCTAGTCGCAAGTGTATGTTCTGAAGAAGGGGTTCTTTGTATTTAAAATGGATGTTTTCCAGTACAAGCATACCGCAAAGTTACACCAAACCGTTTGCAATTAAGTATTCTCCAATTTGAACCGCATTGGTGGCAGCACCTTTTCTGAGGTTGTCTGCTACAATCCACATATTTAAGGTGTTTTCTGCACTTTCATCTCTTCTAATTCGCCCTACAAAAACGTCGTCTTTGTCATGTGCATAGGCTGGCATTGGATAGGTATTTGTGTCGGTATTGTCTTGAACCACTACCCCTGTTGTTTCATGGAGGATTGTTCTTACTTCAGAGAGCTCAAATTCTTTTTCAAAGCTCACATTGACAGATTCAGAATGCCCTCCAGCAGTAGGTATTCTCACTGCGGTGGCTGTAATATTAAAAGAGTGGTCCCCCAATATTTTTTTAGGCTCATTGGCCAATTTCATCTCTTCTTTGGTGTAGCCGTTTTCCAAAAAAACATCGCAATGGGGAATAGCATTTCTGTGTATAGGGTAGTGATACGCCATTTCTCCTTGAATGCCCTTTGTCTCATTTTCCATTTGTTCCACCGCCTTTACCCCAGTTCCTGATACCGATTGATAGGTAGACACCACCACGCGTTTCATTTTGTAAGCTTGGTGTAAAGGAGCTAAAACCAAGACCATTTGAATGGTAGAACAATTGGGGTTGGCTATAATTTTATCTTCTTTTGTAAGGGTATTGGCATTAATTTCAGGGACGATTAATTTGTGATCTGGGTGCATTCTCCAGGCAGAAGAATTATCAATTACTGTAGTCCCAGCAGCGACAAATTTTGGTGCCCACTCCAAAGAAGTGTCTCCTCCTGCAGAAAAAATAGCGATATGAGGTTTTGCGTCTACCGCAGTTTGTAAACCAATTACTGTATGGGTTTTGCCACCGTATTCCATGGTTTTACCCACCGATCGTTCAGAGGCTACCAGAAGCAATTCACTAATTGGAAAATTGCGTTCTGCCAATACTTTTAACATGACTTCACCTACCATTCCGGTAGCGCCTACAACAGCTACTTTCATTTTTTAAAATTTTAATGTGCCAAAAGTAATCATTCTGATGGTTTCCGCTCTATTACTTCTCAATTTGTTATAAAAATTTAACAAAAAGTTATTTTTACAACAATTTATGGTTTATTCTTTAGCAGATCTCTTATTTCTAGCAGAATTTCCTCTGAAGTAGGTCCCTTTTTAGGACTTGCTTTTGGTGGCACAGGTTTAATTTTTTGATAGGCCTTTACTACCACAAACATTACCATACCCACAATGAATAAGTTAATGATACTATTGACCCATGCGCCATAACGAATAGCATTTTCAGGGATATAGCCTTTTTCTCCAGGGAGCCCACTTGCCTCACTAAGCACTATTTTTAAATTTGCAAAATCTATTCCCCCTGTAAATGCCCCAACAATTGGCATCATAATATCACTGACAAATCCACTCACTACCAAGGCCGTTGCACCAGCCATTATAACCGCTACGGCAAATTCTATGACATTTCCTGTCATGATAAATTTTTTAAATTCTTTAATCATGGGTGTCTTTTTAAGGGTTGAATCTAAAAGTAAGATTTCTTGAAATAAGAGGCATAGTCATTCTGTAAAAAGCTTGTTTTAACTGACAATCACCCTTTTTACTCTTGCACCAATCCCTGTTAATAGTTCGTATGAAATGGTTTTAGCTCCGTGAGCAAAAGTTTCTGCAGAAGCGCCTTTTCCAAAGATCACTGCGCTGTCTCCTTCCTTAGCTTCATGGTTTCCTAAGTCTATCATTAGCATATCCATGCACACATTTCCTATTATTGGACAGGGTTTTTCGTTTACAAAAACCACCCCTTTGCCTTGGCCATAAACCCTTGAAATACCGTCTGCATGGCCAATGGTTAAGGTGGCTATGCGCATTTTTTTAGCCGCTACAAAACCTTTGTTGTACCCTACCCAAGAACCTTTTTCAATGGAGTGAATTTGAGAAATTTTAGTGGTTAAGGTGGCTACAGGCTTTAAAAGTGAATCTATTTTTGAATGATTTCCATAGCCATATAGGGCTATGCCACTTCTGACCATATTAAATGCTGCTTCCGGAAAATTTAAAATCCCTGAACTATTGAGCAAATGTTTTAGTGGTACTTTGCCAATTTTCTCTTCAATACTAGCAACTGCTTCTTTGAATTTCTCAATCTGCGAGTCAGTATAAGCCTTTTCAGAAAGATCGTCAGTGGCTGCTAAGTGAGACATGATACCTTTGACCTTTACTCTTGGACTATTCAACAGGTTTTGGCTAATAGCCTCAAGCCCATGAACAGGAAACCCTAAGCGGTTTAAACCAGTGTTTATATTAAGATGAATAGGATACTGATACTCCTTTTCAGTGGCCTCCATAAACATTTGCAGGGTCCTATTTGAATAGAGGCTTGGCTCTAAGCAATGTTCAATAATATGCTTGAATTCTTCTGGTTGTGGGTGTAAAACTAAGATAGGTGTCTTAATCCCTTGTTTTCTAAGAAAGACACCTTCATGGGTATAGGCAACACCAAGATAATCTACCCCCAAAGCGTCTAATTTTTTAGCTATGGAAATAGCCTCAGAGCCATACCCATTGGCTTTTACTACCCCTAATAGCATTGTTTCTGAGGATATTTTAGACCTCAAATAGTGATAGTTGTGGGCCAGAGCGGCAAGGTCAATTTCTAAAATAGAGGGTCCCATTAAAAAGGGTTAATCATTGGATTGTTTTATTTCTAGAGGCTCTTTTACCTCTAAGCCTTTCACCTTTTCTTTGAGCATGGCTTTAAAATATGCGGCCCTGCTTAAAGGCTCGTATTCTGCTGTTTCTCCAAGGAGCACTAAGTTTTCGTCGGCAGATTTTCTAAAGCTGTAGTTCGCTAGGTTTCCAGTTCTAGTGCACACAGCGTGAACCTTTGTTACATATTCTGCTGTAGCCATGAGGGCTGGCATTGGACCAAAAGGATTCCCTTTGAAATCCATATCTAAACCAGCAACAATAACACGTTTTCCCTTATTGGCAAGGTCATTGCAAACATGTATAATTTCTTCATCAAAAAACTGCGCTTCGTCAATTCCTACTACGTCGCATTGATCTGCTAAAATTCTAATATTTGCCGCGGCGGGAACTGGGGTAGATCTGATCTGATTTTCATCATGAGACACCACCATTTCATCGTGGTAGCGGGTGTCTACTTGAGGCTTAAAAATTTCAATTCTTTGCTTAGCAAACTGCGCTCTTTTTAAACGCCTAATAAGCTCTTCTGTTTTTCCAGAAAACATTGAGCCACAAATCACTTCTATCCATCCAAAAGGCTCTTCATGATTTACGGTATTTTCTAGAAACATATTATTTTATTTAGTAGACCCATCAAGGCTTTTGCCTTGGGCCATAAAAATATAAAATTAGGAGCAAAGCAAATGGATTTTTATCTAAAAAACCCGATATTAGCTATCCTATGAAAGAAAAGCTTCATCAAGAACTTCAGCGCCTCGCAAAACATATCTTAGACGCCAATCACAGCAGTGAATTGGCACCCCTGTATGAGGCTGCAAAGGAGCTTTATGAGAAATTAGCTGTTTTAAAATTTATTGATAAAAACTTAGATGATCCTCATTTAGATACGGAACAAAATGAGGTGGCAGACAAATTTCAGCAAATGGCTCAAGAGGTGTTAGCTTCTAGTGAATCAATCCCAGAGTCTAACCCACATGACTCAGATATTATAACCCCTGGAATGGATACCATTATAGACATGGTGTCTCACATGCCTAAAAAAGAGCCAGAATCTGTTGCTGATCAGGAAGATGCCGCAGCACACTTTACTGCACACAGTCTGTCTCAAGAGGCCAATACTTCTGAAACAGCCGCTACTTTAAACGGTCGCTATGGGCAACAAATCTCCTTTGGGTTGAACGATCAGATTGCTTTTGTGAAGGAGCTTTTTAATGGGGAAGAGGAAAGCTTTAAAAGAGTGGTTTCTCAGCTAAATACCATAGATTCTGAAGAACGCGCTAGGTCTTTTGTAGACCACTTAGTAAAGCCAGAATACAATGACTGGAGAGGGAAAGAGGCCTATGAAAAACGTTTTATGAACCTGATTTGTCAGAAGTACCAATAACCTAAGCTACCTAAAAACTTATGTCTAAATTATACTTAGTACCTACACCCATTGGTAATTTAGAAGACATGACCCTAAGAGCGATTAGAGTTCTAAAAGAGGTTTCTGTGGTTTTAGCAGAAGACACCAGGACAAGTGGAAAGCTGCTCAAACATTTTGACATTGAAACCCCCATGTTTTCTCACCACATGCATAATGAGCATAAAACGGTAGCGAGTTTGGTGCGTAGAATAAAAACGGGAGAAGCCATGGCTTTGATCTCAGATGCAGGCACACCCGCTATTTCAGATCCTGGTTTTTTATTGTCTAGGGCCTGTATTGAAGCGGGGGTTCCCATTGATTGTTTGCCCGGAGCTACAGCCTTTGTTCCCGCGCTTGTCAATAGTGGTTTGCCCAACGATAAATTTATCTTTGAGGGGTTCTTACCCGTTAAAAAGGGAAGACAAACCCGTTTAACGCTACTTGCGGCCGAGCCAAGAACGATGATTTTCTATGAATCGCCCCACAAATTGCTTAAAACACTTCAGGATTTTTGCACTTATTTCGGATCCGAAAGATCTTTGAGTGTGTCTAGAGAAATTACCAAACTTTTTGAAGAGACCATTCGAGGCACGGCACAAGAAGTATTAGACCACTATACCGCTCAGCCCGCAAAAGGAGAAATTGTGATCGTAGTAGGCGGAAAGCCAAATCTAAAAGCGTCTAAAAAGTGAGTGCGGCATGGGTTATTGCTCTGTTTACTATTGTCGTAGTTTATTTTCTAGACAAGTCAAAAAACAAAGTACTTATTGCCGTATTTGACTGGATTCCAGCAGTACTTTTAGCCTATGTAATACCGGCTTTAATCTCGTATTTTTTCTCTGTAGATTACAGCGTAGACTCCATACATAGCTTTAGTAAAACATGGGTTATTCCCATGGCTATTGTTGCAGTAATGAGCAGCCTTTCTTTTTCTCAATTAAAAACTATTGGTTTTAAACCGGTGGTGTTATTTGTGATTGGTTCTGCCATTATTGCCCTGTTTCCAGTGGTTTTTGCTTGGGCTTTTTTGGATTCCGATCTGGTACAAAACCAATGGATTCAAGCCGGTTATTGGAAAGGCATTCCACCCATTGTAGGCAGCTGGATAGGAGGGAGCACCAGCCAATTGGTCTTAAAAGAATTGGCAAAAACCTCGGAGAGTCTTTTTTTACAGGTATTAGTTGTAGACACAGTTTTGGTTAATATTTGGACCATATGTATGTTTCAAATCATTAAAAAGAGTCAAAAATTAAATGCTTTTTTCAACATTTCAGATAAAACCATTCCTTTACCCATCACTGAGGACAAGCAAAAAACCCTCCCCTGGTACGGGGTTCTCACCCTTCTCATTTCAGGGGTTTTTCTGATAGAAATTCTTTTGAATGCTTTCGTAATCAAAGTGATTGCCTTATCCATATTAGGCTTGTTGGTCAGTAATTTCATACCGCGATGGAATTACCGATTTGCCCTTAAATTAGGCGGTGTTTTAATCATAGTAGTCATGGCTATATTAGGACTTAAATTGCAGTTTACCGCTTTGTCAATGCCCATAGAGTTTATAGGGTTTTTAGTTTTTTGGATTTTTGTTCATTTTATAGGAATGGTATTGGCTGCAAAGTTTCTAAATGTACATTTGGCTTGGGTACCTATTGCAAGTATGGCCAATGTTGGCGGAATTGCTACAGCACCAGCTGTGACCGCTGCTTATGAAAAAAAATGGATGCCCCACGCCATTGTTTTAGCTATTTTAAGCATGGCAACTGGAACTTTTTGGGGAATGATCACCATATATCTTTTTGAAAGCCTTTTTAAGGTTTAAAAGCGCTGGGTTTTTTGTACTTTTAAGTTCTTATAAAAATTGTAGAGAATGAAAAATCTTGTGACCACAAAGTGGCTTGGAGGAATGGCTTTTGAAAGCGACAACCCTTCCGGACATACCTTAAAAATAGATGTAGATGCTGAAAATGGCGGAGAGAACTCTGGACATAGACCTAAAGCTCTCATGCTCACTTCACTGGCTGGTTGTTCTGGATTGGACGTGGCGTCATTAATGAAAAAAATGAAATTAGAGGTACGTGCTTTTGAGATTCAAACAGAAGCCAATCTAACAGATGAGCACCCCAAATTCTATGACGCCGTAACTATTTCGTATCATTTTTTTGGCCCAAATTTAATAGAAGACAAACTTCAAAAAACAGTAGACCTTTCCGTAGAGCGATACTGTGGTGTTATGGAAATGTTTAGACAGTTTGCCAAATTAGAGATAAAGACTGTTTTTCATCACGAGTAAAATATTAATATACCAATTGGTATAAAACAAGCTCATTGGGTTTCCTAGTGTGCGAATCCTATGGTATTGTAGTATGAATTGGATTGAAAAGCCCCTTCCATCAAAAGAAATAGTAACCGCTTTAAGTAACTCTCTAGGTGTTTCTGAGGTACTTGCCCGCCTGTTGGCACAAAGAGGTGTTTCAGATTTTGAAGCGGCAAAAGTTTTTTTTAGACCTGAAATGTCTCAGCTACATTCCCCCCTTCTCATGAAGGATATGGAGCTAGCTGTATCACGAATCATACTTGCTATGGAACGTGAAGAAGCTATTTTAGTCTATGGAGATTACGACGTAGATGGTACTACAGCGGTGGCATTAGTAGCCGATTTTTTACAACAGTACTACCATAAAGTAGCCACTTATATACCAGACCGCTACCAAGAGGGGTATGGGGTTTCTTATCAAGGTATAGATTTCGCAAGTGAAAACGACATAGGGCTCATTATAGCATTAGACTGTGGGGTAAAGGCTATAGACAAAGTAGCTTCCGCCAAAGAAAAAGGGATTGATTTTATCATTTGTGACCACCATACGCCTGGCGCTACTTTACCAGATGCTGTAGCCGTATTAGATCCCAAAAGATCGGACTGTAATTATCCTTATAAAGAGCTTTGTGGTTGTGGCATAGGATTTAAACTTATACAGGCTATTTCCATGGCTTTGGACACCCCAGAAGAGGTAGTTTATCCTTATTTAGACCTAGTAGCAACTGCCATTGGAGCAGATATTGTGCCTTTAGACGGAGAAAACCGAACCTTAGCCTATTTAGGATTGGCGCAAATTAACAGCCACCCAAGACCAGGATTTAAAGCCTTTTTAGAGGCTTTTAAAAAACCTGTAGTGACTCTTACTGACCTTAATTTTACAGTTTCTCCAAGAATAAATGCTGCCGGTAGGATGGTTCACGGCGCTCATGCAGTAGCCTTATTACAAACAAAAGACATGGCTCAAGCCAAGCAAATGGCCGCTGCTATTGAAGACAATAACACAGAGAGAAGAAGTTTAGACCAACATATTACAGAAAAAGCTTTGAAACAAATTGCCGGAGATTTGGAAACAACCAACGCTAGCACGGTGGTTTACCAGCCAGACTGGCACAAAGGTGTGATAGGAATTGTAGCCTCTAGGCTTATTGAAACGCATTACAGGCCTACCTTAGTTTTTACTCAGAGCGGTAATGTTTTAGCGGGTTCCGCCAGATCTATAAAAGGGTACAACGTGTATAAAGCCATTGAAGCCTGCAGCGAACACCTCATTCAGTTTGGGGGGCATATGTATGCAGCTGGTCTAACATTGGCCCCTGAAAAATACCAGGATTTTAAAAATGCCTTTGAAAGCCATGTGTCCCGTACTTTAGACCCTGATTTAAAAATTCCTCAAATCAGTATAGACAGCCCGCTGTCCTTATCAGATATTAGCCCTAAGTTTATTAGAATCTTAAAGCAAATGGCTCCTTTTGGTCCCCAAAATCCCATTCCTGTTTTTAAAGCGGAGGGGGTATATGACACCGGTTATGTGAAAAAAATAGGGGCAGATCAAAACCATCTCAAGGGTAATTTATCTCAGGATGGTTTGCAGAAGATTCCTTTTGTGGCCTTTAAAAAGGCCGATGCCTTTTCGCTTCTCACCCACCAAAAAAAGGTAGATATTGTCTTTAATATTTCTGAAAATTACTGGCAAGGACAAACCACCATTCAATTACAATTATTGGACATTAAGCCGCATCAGGGCTAGGGCATCTTTATTTTGCCGTTTGTAGTGTTAAAGAGGTTCCGTCATAAACTCCATAGGTGTAGTGAGAGATCCAATCCCCAGTGTTTAGGTAGGTGGTATTTTCTGCTACAGCGATCTCTAAGGGTAAATGTCTGTGCCCAAACACAAAATAGTCGTAGTGTTTTTGGGTGAGTTTTCTCTTGGCGTACTGTACCAACCATTCACCTTCTTCTCCCAGAAAAACCACATCTTCTTCACCAGAGATGAGTTTGTTTTTAACCGAGAGGTAATGGCCTAAAGAAACGCCAATATCTGGATGAAGCCATTTGAAAAACCATTTAGCTAATGGGTTGGTAAATACTTTTTTCATTCTTTTAAATCCCTTGTCTCCAGGACCCAAACCATCTCCATGACCAATTAAAAAAGTCTTATGATCAATCCTAAATTCTTGGGGTTTGTGGAATACTTGAATGCCTAATTCATCTTCAAAATACCCATGCATCCATAAATCATGGTTTCCCACAAAGTAATAAATAGGGATTCCAGCGTCTGAAAGTTCCGCTAATTTACCAAGTGTTCGGGTAAATCCCTTCGGGACTACTGTTTTGTATTCAAACCAAAAATCAAAAAGGTCCCCTAAAAGAAAAACGGCAGCAGCAGAGTCTTTAATAGTATCTAACCAAGAAACAAATTTCTTTTCCCTTGGCAAACTTTCCGCTGCACTAGGTGCTCCGAGGTGATTGTCACTGGCAAAATAGATTTTTTTACCGTCTGTAAGGGATATTTCTTGTGTCATAAAGCCTAAAGATAGTAAACAGCTAGTTATCTGAGGCAAACCATTCTGCAAAGGAACTGTCTGTCTCTTGAAGCTTCAAGGAGAATAAAGTAATATTTTTTGGCAATCTGGCTTTAATTTTATCTGCAAAATCCAGCACCATATTTTCTGAGGTTGGCTGGTAGTCTGCCAAAATAACAGCGTGCCCTCTGTTTGTCAATTCTTTGGCTAACTCAATATGAGGTGTATTTTTATTAAATACTGTGGCGTGGTCAAATACATCTACCACTTCTTCTTTGACAATTTTTTTCAGATCAGAAAAGTCAATTACCATTCCGAGTTTTACAGCGCCTTTTTCTTCTATAGGACTTCCAATGACGGTCACAGACAGTTTGTAGCTGTGGCCGTGAACATTTCTGCATTTTCCGTCATAGCCAAATAAAGCATGGCCGGTTTCAAAACTAAACTGTTTGGTAATTCTAATTTTGCTCATGAGAAAAGTTTAAGTTACAAAGGTATTCTTTTTGCAAAACCAACGCTTAATTGAATTACATTTATCCGTTCTTTTAAATATTGTGAGTGGCTGCATTGTACCGCGAAATGGATTTCGAATTAGACCCATTGTTCGAAACCATTATTTCAGATTTAATGACCCAAGACTATAGTATAGTGGATCATTTTATAGACCCTAAAACGGTTGCTTTATTGAGGCATTCTCTCTTGGTACACTTTGAGGAGGATCGCTTTAAAAAGGCCGCTATTGGAAGTAAAACCAATGAAGTCATAGCGACAGCTATACGAGGGGATTATATTTTATGGATAGATGAAAAGATCCAGACCCAAGTAGAAACCTTATTCTTTAAAAGATTAAATGATTTGGTAGCCTATTTGAATAGGACCTGTTTTTTAGGAATACTTCAGACAGAATTCCATTATGCCTTGTACCCTCCAGGCACTGGATATAAAAGACATTTAGATACTTTTCAAAACGACCACAAAAGAAAGCTTTCTATTGCGTTTTATTTAAACCCTGAGGACTGGGCAGAGACGGACGGAGGTGCACTGGCCCTTTATCTAGAGGGTGCTCAAAGAGTGGAGAAGACCGTAATAGTGCCCCCTTTAGCAGGTAGGATGGTTATTTTTGAAAGTCAAAAAATCCCTCATGAAGTATTAAAAGCACACAGAGATAGGCTCAGTATTACCGGCTGGCTTAAAACGAGTTAATTATTTTCGTTTGAACTTTTTGTTGTTCCTGAATTTATTAAAAAAGTATATTACCCCTACGACTAAAGCGAGTGCCGCGAATAGAAAGTTTTGATTCATGAGCTTATTTTATAAATGATTTAAATGCCGTCTGAGCTTGTTCTGTTAAAGCCAGGGCTGCAGTTTTTGCTGCATTGGCATCTAATAGGTCACCCCAATGATCGGTGCCTTGCCAAGCTGTTTTTTTTATTTGACACAGGGCTTTTTCACTGTATTGTGCCAGGGCTAAAACCCATGTATTTGTCTCTGTAGTTAAGCCTTCTTGAGTTTTAGTAAGTTGGTTAAATAACCCGCTTTCTACTCCCCATTGTGCCCGCTTCCATTGGGTTGGTTCAAGGCTTAAATGAGTGAAATTACTCACCCCAATTTTTCGAATGACCGCTGGTGCAATCACCAAAGGTCCAATCCCTATAAATAATTCCGAAAGTCTTATTTCGCTATTGGGACCAGCAATCACGTAGTCACTTGCAGCAATAATTCCAACACCGCCTCCCACGGCTTTTCCTTGAACTTTGGTTACAATTATTTTAGGAGACGCTTTCATTTCTAGTATTAAACGACCAAATCCCTTGAAAAATTCCGTAGCAGTTTTCAGGTCTTTTAAATCAGATAAATGGGTTATAGATGCGCCTGCACAGAAAGCTTTTTCTCCTCCAGACTGCAGTAATATGATTTTAACCGCGGAATGTCCAGCAAGATTTTTTATGCTATCTGCCATTTCTGCTAACATTTCCGGATCGCAGGAATTACTCGCTGGATGCTGAAAAGTTATGGTGGCAATGGAATTATCTATTTGAGTGTGAACAGTCCCTTTCATAATTAATTTAAATGTAAGCGTTTTGTTTTAGGGGTAAAAATTTTCTTCTGAATTTCCAGATTAAGGCCACCCCCCTAGCCAGCATCCAACAACCAAATGCCACCCATATCCCGGTGAGTCTGCCGTTTAAAAAATCGTTTAGTAAAACAAGGGGGACAAATATTCCAAAGGAAGTAAAAAGCAATACATTTCTCAAAAACTTCATTTCTCCCAAGCCCTTAAACATTCCGTCTAATACAAAGGCAACGCCATTGGTAGGTAAACAGATTAGTAAGATAAAGAACACCTCATTAAACGCTGTTAAAGTATCTTTATTTTCGGAAAATAGACCCCCTATATTATCGTAAAATAGGGTTCCAAACACAGTTAGTATACCACCCATAACAAAACCAAAAAAGGCAACTTTTTTAGCTAATTCCCATAGGTCAGGATAGTTTTTGGCTCCTAAAAGCTTCCCACCAATACTATTTCCAGCAGTGCCATACCCCTCAATAAAAAAAGCGGAGAACAACCACAAATTGAGCAATATGGTGTGGGCGCCAATAAATGTGGTGCCCATAGCCGTAGCCTCCCTAACGGACAGAATTAAAGTGGTATTTAATGCCAGAGAGCGCACAAAGAGATTGGCACTCATACCGATGATGTTTTTTAATTCTGGATGAATAGGGCCTTTAACGATCAGAGGGAAATCTGTTTTTTTAAAGAGGAGTGTTAAAGCAAAAGTGGCCATTACTATTTGAGAAATTAGACTGGCCCAGGCAGCGCCTTCGAGTTGCATTGGAGCCACAAAACCCTCTATGCCATAAACCAACATAAAATCTAATCCTACATTTAGAAAAGCCCCTGTTAAAGCAACCGCCATAGGCCATAAGGTGTTCTGCAGACCTCTAAATACACCAAACACTCCAAAGGTAAAAAGGGTGAGTGGGAAGCCCCATATTCGAATGCTAAAGTATTGCTCACACATCTCAAGCAAAGGGCCAGAGGCATTCATTAGCGTAAATATCTCTGTTTTAAAAATCATACTAATACTGAGCACTACTATACTGATGGAAACATTCACATACATGGCCTGCATGGGCAAGGCCTTAATCCCATCTAAATTGTCTTTTCCTAGGTATTGAGAGACCAATGCGGAAATAGCACTTTGGGTTTGCCCCAACACCCAAACCAGCATAGAGAGAAAGGAACCTACTATTCCAGCAGCCGCTAATGCTTGAGCACCTTGAACAGGTATATTTCCCACAATAGCGGTATCTGTTAAAGATAAAAAGGGCTCTGCTACACCTGCAATAGTTGCAGGAATGGCCAAGCGATGAATTCTTTTGAGGGGATTTTCTGTATTTTGTCTCACTTTGTATGTTATGAAATGGGCAGTTCAAAACAATGAAAAGGGGCTTTGCTCTTAATAGGGAAATAAATATCTCCTAGCCTTGAATAGCCTCTCTTAGTGTAGAAAGCCACATTTTTCTCATTTAAGCTAAAAGTATCTAGGCGCACTGATTGAAAGCCTTCTTTTCTCGCTTTATTTTCTGCAAAATCCATGAGTGCTTTAGCGTATCCTTTGCCTTGGGCAATTGGGTGCACACAAAGCCTATGTATGTACATGTTTTTCCCTGTAGGGCACTTCCATTCAATAGCTTCGTAAAAAGGGTCTTTAAAATCACTTATTACAACAGCTCCCAGCACCTTTTCCTCTTGTTCAAAAGCATATAATTCTTCGCGATCTAGGTCTTTCTGAAATACTTCTACACTAGGATATTGTTCGTTCCATTGAAATATACCATTTGCGATCATATGTCTTGCACACGATTGGGTGATTTCTAAAATGAATGGCAGGTCTTTTGCTTTTGCGGGTCTAATCATATATACTTTTCTGTCAGCTCATATTAGTACTGGCGTATTATTAATCACAAATTTATAGTATATTCATGGTAGTTTAATACCTAATTCTAAATATACCTAACATCTCGTTATGAATCACATTCTCGTTCCCATAGGAAGTAGTCCAGACATTCACGAAACCCTCCAATATGCGGTAGATTTTGCAGCTCCTTTACAATCCAAAATATTTGTAATGGAGGTATTTAATGCCCCTTCTGCTCCAGGAACACTAGTGAATGTTTCTGAAAAAGTAGCTCAGCAAAACAAAGCACATTTACTGGAAGTTATAGGTAAAGTAGACCCAAAAGGCTTAGAGATTAAAGCAGTCACTTACAACGGAAGTGTGGTAGAGGGCGTTAAAGCAATTGACAAAGATCTGGGGATAGATCTAATTATTATGGCCCCTAGACACAATGACATACAAGATATTTACTATTTAGGCCCTACCTCTGGAAGTATTATTAAACGAACCAATATTCCTACCCTGATTGTCCCTAAAAAGGCAGTATTTAAACCGTTTAAAAATATACTAACAGCTTTTAAATCAGGTATTCTTAAGAGAAATAGAATTTTAACGCCTCTTTTGGAGATTCAAAAAAACCACCAATCTACCGTATCTCTGCTATTGGTTAAAACCCCTGGATATACAGACGCAGATTTAAAAATAAGTACCGCTCTAATGGACATGAGTGGTCAGGTGAACATCACTCAAAACGCCACAACCTATTTGGGCGTTTTAGAGCATTTTAGAGACCAAAAACCGGACCTTTTGTGTGTTTTTAGAAGAAAAAGAGGCTTTTTTAACAATTTATTGGAAAAAAGCACCATTCTAAAATCTGAATTTCACGTCTCTATTCCTGTATTGGTTTTAAGTGTGAAAAAGGATTGATTCTTTTGATTAAATTAAAGGTTTGAGATTATAAAAAAAAGTAGTTTCTTTGCCTTGCCTTGGGGGATTAGCTCAGTTGGCTAGAGCGCTTGCCTGGCAGGCAAGAGGCCAGCGGTTCGAATCCGCTATTCTCCACTAAAAAAGCATCGGCTTTGGCCAAAAAAAAGAAAACCTTCACAGCAATGTGAGGGTTTTTTTAAACCCTAAACTTCCTTCTCCACAAAAGGCTTCTCTATATTAAAGAGCTCTTGAACTACGCCAATAAGCACTTCTTTAAATTCGCTGAAAGCACCTTCTTCTACAGTGCTTTTGTCTGAGGGTTTAAGACTATCTTCAAAAAACATATAGCCCTCTTGAGTGTTTTTAAAACTATAGATTCCTGTTTTTACGGGTTCATTTCCGTGACTATTCCCATACAATGCCGCATAGGAAAGCAGCTGAAAAATTTTGTCTTTTTCCGGGCTGTCCTTTAAATCTTCCCAGTCCTTGAGCTTTAATTCAGTGGGTTTCACCGCACCCGTTTTAAAATCAATAATATGCGTTACCCCATTTCTTTTGTCTACACGGTCTAAACTCCCTTTGAATAAAACACTTTGGGAAACTCCTGGAATTTGAAGGGTCATTTGGTATTCTTTCTCGAGACTTTCAATATAAATTTCTTCTTTTTGAGCACATATTTGGTCGTACTCCAGGAAATCTTTTAGATATTCAAGCAACACAGAAAAAGCGATGAGGTTTTTCCCTTTAAGTGATTGGGTAGGGCTGTGGTGTTTTTCAAAAAAGTGGGCCAGAATATTGGGTAGCTGGGTCTTAATTTCCTTAAAGTGGTTTTCAGTCAAGATTTGACCAATACATGGGGTGTAAAGTGCTTCTAAGCTATCGTGAACAATTGTTCCAAAGGTATTATAAGCGATGAGTTCTTCTAGAACTTCCGGATCTTTGAGTTTTAAAATATAACGCTTATAAAAATCTATAGGGTTCCTTATATAAGTATTTAATGCCGAGGGAGAAAAACCACTTGTTGCTTTTTCCAGTAATTTTTCAATAACACTTGGATCTTTTTTAATCTCCATTAACGTAGGTGTAACAGCATCTAAAACTGGCATGGCCAATTGGTGCACCACCTGAACTTTGTCTATTCCTTGTGTTTTTAATTGATGTATGAACCTACTGGGTTCTCCTCCTTCCAATACATCTGTTGCCGTGTTGTAAAGTAAGTATACGTTTTTTGCCCTTTGCAATAATCTGTAAAAATGATAGGCATACACTGCATCTTTTTCTTTAAAACTAGGTAGTCCAAAGATCTTTTTTAAGGAAAGCGGTATGTATGAATTACTAGATTTTCCTCCAGGAAGAATACCCTCGTTTACATGAGAGATAACAACCGTTTCAAAATCCAGGTTTCTACTCTCCAACATACCCATAAGTTGGAGGCCCTCTAAGGCGTCTCCACTAAAAGAAAGTCTTTTTTTAGAAAGGGTTTCTAGATAAATTTTCTTTAAACCTGATAAGTTGTCAATGAAAGGGAAAGTAGTTAACTGTTGCTTAAGTCCTTCAAAAATCTCTTTGAAATATAAGACTTCAGAACTTATTTGAGGTAGTTTGTTTTTTTCTGAGAAATTGAATAGCACATTAAGTAGCGCTTTAAATCTAGCGACAAAAGCTACAGGGTCATGGGCTTTTTCTTTAAAAAGCAGGCTTATTTCTACCTCACTTTTTTCAAAGTAGGCCTTGATATAATCCGTATTTAAGCTTGAAATATTTTGTTTCTGGCAGTGGTGAACAAATGCTGTAACAGCATTGTATTGGTTCGCTTCTACTAAAGACTTTATATAGGGATGGGTCAAAACATCCTGAACCTGTTTAATATGCCAACTGCTGGAATGATTGTTGGTGTGTAAGTCAAAAAAGTGCACTACCAATGCGGCCATTGAAACTCCAGACAACGGCGCCCCCATAGTAATATTGGCTTTTAGCCCACTAGGGATAGCGTGTATGGCAGGGTTTAATAGCTCCTCATCTCCTAAAACAATAGCCGTTTTTAAGACTTGTTCTTGGGGTAAATCATGTAAAATTTCTCCAATCAATTGTGCTTGGGACACACTTTTTGGGACACCATATATAGTAATTTTCTTCTCTGTTGACAGGTATTCGTGAGAGATCCCTTTGGGGGTATTTTCTTTAAAATAAGGCCATTTATCCAAGTGTTTCCTCATAAAATAACCCGCTTCATGTAGGGGGTTCTCTAAAAAGTACTGGTCTAAGTCCCAATAAATTGCCCCTCTTTTTTCGGATAAGATATATTGTATAATGTCAGACTCAGAGGTGTTTAAAGCATTAAAACCAATGAAATAAAACTTTGTGTCTGGCGCATCTTTTAAAAATTGCGCAATATTTTCTTTTGCTTTTTTATACAATAAGCCTTGGTGCCCAATATCTTGCGCCAACATTTTTTTAGTAAAACGCTCGTAGAGTTCTGGAAGAATTTCCCAAAACCTCAAATACGCTTGAACCATCTCTGTCTTGTCTTCTTCAAGGGCCCAATGAGACACCTCTTGTAGACTTTGGATGTGTGTGTATAGTTTATTAGCGGCTACTCCGTAACGGTCTATTTCATTAAAATCTTGAAGTATGGTAGTACCCCAACCTATAAAACTTGAAAAAGATTCCTTTTCTTTTATATCGGTCTCTAAATAACTTTCATAGAGTAGGCAAAGGGCGGTTTCAGTACTTGCCGGTTCAATAAACGCAAGCTTACCAATAAAGGCCTCTATGCTCAGAAATTCGGGGGCAAAAATAGTTTTTGAATTATTTTTTTTGAGGTAGTTTGCCGCAAATACCCCTGCTCTTTTACTAGGAAACACCCATGTAGTATTGGAAAAATCAGGGTTTTCTTGAATTATTTTATCTGTGATTTGTGCTAGAAAAGGGATCATTGAACCGAGGGCTTAGCTTACTTAAAAATATAAAAAGCGCCGTTAAAACGGCGCTCTTTCAAAACTTTATTTATCAATGGATTAGTCTACCACAACTTCTACCCTTCTGTTGAGCTTCCTTCCAGCCCTATTAGCGTTAGTGGCTATTGGTTTTGTTTCTCCGTAGCCCAACACTTGAAAACGATTAGCAGCAATGCCTTTGTTGACCATATAATCTACAATTGACTGAGCCCTTTCCTCTGAAAGCTTTTGATTAAAAGCTTTAGTTCCTCTGCTGTCTGCATGGCCGGAAACGGTAAATGTTGCTTCAGGATATTCTTGGACTATTTCTAAAATATGATTTAGAGCAGGATAAGATTCTTCTAAAATCTCTGCTTTTTCCAAGACAAACAAAATGGTCTTTGAATAGTCGTCTAATTGTTTCTGCACCGCTGGGCACCCATTGTTTTCAGGAACCCCTGCTACTTCTGGACATTGGTCCTGGGTGTCTTTTATACCGTCTCCATCGGTGTCAGGACAACCATTAAAAGCCAATATTCCCGGGGTATTTGGACACTGGTCTTCGGGATCTATCACCCCGTCTCCGTCACTATCTGCACAGCCATTAAACTCTGGCAATCCCGGCGTATTTGGACATTGGTCTTTGGAATCGACAATTCCGTCTCCATCGCTGTCTGGGCAGCCGTTAAACTGAGCCAAACCTGCAACATCAGGACATTCGTCTTGTTTGTCATAAACACCGTCCTTATCTCTATCAGAACCACCTCCTTTTATAGAAATACCAAAACTGTGTTGAATATGGGCCACTCCTGAAATATTTTTTGTGTGTTTGTACACACTCTCATAGCTCAATCCAATAAAGTCATTGAACCAGTAATTTAATCCAAGTCCAACATTAGCCGTTGCAGAAGAATTTTCTTCCATCCAATAATGACCAAGACCTGCAGATACAAAAGGGTCTATTTTAGTGTTTTCTAGAAAAGCATATTGCACGTTGGCATCTAAGGCATAATACATTTTGTTGGCTGGGGTATTTCCTAAGGTGGTTATTTTATTTAAAGAGCCCCTAAGTCCAACGGAAAATCCCTTGTCCAAGTACATGGATCCAGATACAAAGTTAGCTGCAGATATAAAATTCCAATGGTCTTTCACATTGAAAAATTCCTCGAACAGTTTTCCTGTTTCAAATGGATTTACCGCATTGGTTGGAAATGCATCTATAGCATTGGTCCCCACAGTAATTTTAAAAGGATTGTTTTGGTCTTGGGCTTGAAGACTAAAAGAAAATAGTCCCAAACAGCCCATTACGAGATAGATGAAATTTTTGCGCATAAGGTTATTTTTTAGATTCATATGCTAAGATATAAAACACAGTTCATTAGGCACAATAGTTGCAGTTTAACGGCAATTTAGAACCTTTAAACGACCCCTAGTTGTTTGCCTACCTTCTCAAATGCCCTAAGAGCCTGGTTTAGTTCTGATTGACTGAGTGCTGCAGAGAGTTGCACCCTAATTCTTGCTTTTCCTTTGGGAACCACAGGATAAAAGAATCCAATCACATAAACCCCTTCTTTTAAAAGTTCTGAGGCCATTTTCTGAGCCAATGGAGCGTCGTAAAGCATAATAGGAACAATAGCGGAGTCTCCATCTACTATGTCAAAACCAAGGGCTTTAATTCCTTTTTTAAAATAACGGGTATTGGCCTCTAGTTGGTCTCTGAAAGAAGTGTCTTTTTCAATAATCTCAAACACTTTAATAGACGCCCCCACAATAGCTGGAGCCAAAGAGTTTGAAAACAAATATGGTCTTGATCTTTGGCGGAGCATTTCTATAATTTCTTTTTTACCAGTGGTGTATCCGCCCATGGCGCCACCAAGGGCCTTTCCAAGGGTTCCTGTAATAATATCTACTCTTCCCATCACGCCTTTTGCTTCGAGAGACCCCCTTCCGCTAGCCCCTAAAAATCCAGCAGCATGACATTCATCTACCATCACTAGTGCATTGTACTGGTCTGCTAAATCACAAATTTGGTCCAATGGCGCAACCAAGCCGTCCATGGAAAACACCCCGTCTGTGACGATAATTTTAAACCTAGCACCATCTTCTTGGGCTTGCTTTAATTGAGCTTCTAAGTCTACCATATCACTGTTGGCATAGCGATATCTTTTGGCCTTACATAGCCTTACTCCGTCAATGATTGAGGCGTGGTTTAAGGCATCTGAAATAATCGCATCTTCAGGGCCAAATAACGGCTCAAATAGGCCCCCGTTTGCATCAAAAGCCGCAGCGTATAAAATGGTGTCTTCCGTTTGGTAAAAGGAAGCTATCTTTTGTTCTAATGTTTTGTGAATATCTTGGGTGCCGCAGATAAATCTTACAGAAGACATTCCAAATCCATGGGTATCTAAGGTGTCTTTGGCGGCTTTAATTACCTCAGGGTGTGCAGAAAGCCCTAAGTAGTTGTTAGAACAAAGATTAATGACCTGCGCCCCATTGGTGAGCGCAACATCTGCCCCTTGGGGCCCATTTATGACACGTTCACTTTTAAATAAACCGTCTTTTTTTATTTGTTCTAGCTCTTCTGCCAGGAATGATCCAATCTCTTTATACATGACTACTTTTTTAATTTTATACAAATATAGGCCGCACATTTGCACCGTCTACGTAGACTAATATTTTATTTTCTACCTGGTATCCCATCTCTTCTAAAAGCGCGCCGTAGCTTTTTATTTGAACCTGGTCTTCTTCTTTCTCAGCACCTGTTTTATAGTCAATAACGGTCACCTTATTGTCATTAAAGACCAATCGATCTGGTCTTACCACGGAACCATTTTGGGTAAAAATATCTTTTTCATTATAAGCCCTAATTCCTTTTTGGTAATATTTCTCCAATCGCTCATGAGATATTATTCCCAGGGCTTGGATTTTAAGCATTTCAAGGTCTGAGGTGGGGTAAGCCTTTATGGTTTTTTCAAGCGATTTCTCTAAAGGGTGAATATCCAGTTGCTCTAATAGATAATGCAGTTGCTGGCCTAATTTTTTGGCTTTTAATAGGTTTTCTGAGACCAAAGTATCCTGGTGCAGGAGTAAGGCATAGCGTTGCTGGGTGTTTTCATTGGATTGAAAGACTATGTCCTTAGGCTCGTGTTCATGGCCGGCGTTTGTTTCTTCTAGCATTTTAAAGTCGCCAAAAGTGTAGCGCTGCTTTTGTGCAGACCATTCCCCCTCACTCATGAGATAATCTATGAGCAGTCCAGCATATTGTTTTGTATTCACTTTTCCATCTTTATTTATAGCCATATTACCCATCACAAAAAGTGCCTGAGAAGCCCTTGTTAGGGCTACGTACAATATATTAAGTGCGTCTAGCACCAAGCGTTCATCTTCTTCTTGAATAAATTGTTTTGCCACTGCATTGTATTGTGCCACTTGGTCATTTTTAGCTAGAAGCAGGTATTCAAATCCATTAAATTCTTCCTTTGGAACAGGCAGCCAAAAAGTAGGATTGCGCGACTCTTTTAAAGGTGTTTCTGCAAATGGAAAAATGACCACTGGGAATTCGAGTCCTTTGGCCTTATGAACGGTGAGAATTTGAATGGCATTTAAGCCATCTGGGGCTGAAATACTCCAATGCGATTTTTTCTGTTCCCAATATTGAAGGAAAACGTTTGGACCCTCTCCTTCTTTTAGGCCTATTTCAGACACAATGTCTAAAAAGAATTGCAGATAAGCGTCTTTTCCATTGGTCAATGAAAAAGCGCCCATGGCCATAAGGCAGAAATCATACAAAGACTCCGTAGTTAAAGTTTTGGGATTAAATCCAAATTCCGATTTAAAAAAGGCTAAAGCATCTTCTAAAGAAGTCTTTATGTACTGATGTACAGAAATTTTATTTTGCGTCTGAGCCAGATATGCCAGTAATGGATAGGCTTGAAAAGGAGTGGTTTCTTCATAAACAAAGCGAATTAACTGAACTAGAAAACGCACTTTAGGGTGGTTGTCTAAAAGTAAGGATTCAGAAGAAATCACAGGGATTTGTTTTTCTATCAAGTACTGAGCCAGGAGTACCCCGTGTTTTTTTTTGCGGGTTAAAAGACAAATATCCCCATAAGAAAACCCTTTTTCTACCGAATCATTGATGGCTTCTAACACTTTTTCGCAATAAAGCGCTTCTTTGTCAGGGTTATCTTCAATAAATTCTAAAGATACAAAACCACCACTTTCTTTACGGGGCTTTTGGTGGCTGCTATCTCGGTATAAGGCCGCAAAATTTTCTCTTTCTAAATAGCTTGCGGTGTAGTTAAAGAAACGGTTGTTGAATGCCACTATTTCAAAGTGACTCCTAAAATTATTCGGGAGATGAATCACCTTTGGGCTGGCAGCAGGGAAGGCTTTGTTTTCATAGAGATCAATAAATTGTTCTGCGTTACCGCCACGCCATCTATAAATAGATTGCTTGGCGTCTCCAACCAAAAGCAGGGAGCCTCTTTGCCCTCTTTCATCTTCAGATACCACGGCATTTTCCAGTAGTGGTTTTAGGTTGTCCCATTGTAGTGTGGAGGTGTCTTGAAATTCATCTATAAAAAAATGACTGTATTGTTCTCCCATTCTCTCGTATATAAAAGGGACAGATTGGTTTTTTATAGCGCCTTGTATTTTTTTATTGAATTCAGATATGGGTAGTATTTCTTGGGCTTCACAATAGCTTTTTACTTGGTATTGCAAGGCATTGATAAGTCTTAGGGACAGTAAGTGCTTGTGGGCATTTAGATAAAAATATTGAAGGGTCATGGCAGATAAAATAACCTTCATAAAACCATGTAATTGAGGCTGAATACTCAGAATGGTCTCTTGGGCTTCTACAGGAGTTTTGCCGGTGAATAATTTGGTGTCTTCAAATTCTTGAATCCATTTGACAGTAGTGTCTGGAAGCCCACCACCAATAATTTTATCTATAAATTTCGGCAGGGACTGTCTGCTGAAATCCGTGGCGATTAAACCACTTTCAGACAGCAGGGTCTTCATGCTTTTAGCCGCATCTCTGTATAGGGTTTCACTTTGAGAGGCCTTGGATTTGAGTGTTTTTTTTAGGTTTTCAAAATCCGATAATTTCTTTGTTGACAGGTGCTCTAAGGCTTGAATATGCTGGTCTGAAAAAAGTAGTTTCCCTATATTTTTGAGATCAAAACTCAAGTCCCAACTCTTGTCTTCTGCAATTTTTTCTAGGGCAAATGCTACTAATATATCCGTCAATGCCTTGTCGTTTCCCGCCCGATCAATCAGGGCATTTACGCCCTCTGAAAGTACCAGATCCGTATCTAATTGCACCTCAAAATTTTGTGGAAGTTTAAGGTCTTTGGCAAAAGTTCTAATGAGTCGATGGTTAAATTTATCTATAGTAGACACCTCAAAAAAAGCGTAATTGTGCAGCAGTCGCATTAGGACTTTTTTGGATTTTTTCTGAAGCGCTTCTCCTGAATATTCAAGCTCTTTAGCCACCTCTGAAAAAAGAGCACTGCTTTTTTTGGGGCAGGGTAGGGAAGAAAAATCTGCTAAAGCCGTTAGAATTCTTTCTTTCATTTCGTTTACCGCTTTATTGGTAAACGTCAGGGCAAGAATGTGGCCAAAATTAGTTGGATTCTCAGGGGCCAAAACAAGCTTTAAATACACTTTAGTAAGGGTGTATGTCTTTCCAGACCCTGCAGATGCGTTATAAATCAGAAAGTTGTCTTTCACCCTCTTTTTTTATGCAAAATACACATATTTGCGCCTTCTTTTTCATTTTTATGGCCTTTTCCAAAGACTTATTGTAAATTTGATACGCAATAAACCCTAAAAAAAATATTATGGCTTTTGAATTACCTCAATTAGATTATGCTCACGACGCATTAGAACCACATGTAGATGCTCGTACTATGGAAATTCACCATGGTAAGCACCACCAAGGATACACAAATAACTTAAACGCTGCTATTGCCGGTACAGCTATGGATAGTGCTTCTATTGAAGCAATACTTGCAGATTTAGACCTCAATAACGGGGCGCTAAGAAATAATGGGGGTGGTTTTTACAACCACAACCTTTTTTGGAAGTCTATGTCACCTAATGGAGGAGGTACTCCAAGTGGAGATTTAGCTGCTGCAATTGACGCTTCTTTTGGCTCTTTTGACGCATTTAAAGAAACGTTCTCTAAAGCTGCAGCGACCAGATTTGGTTCTGGTTGGGCTTGGCTTTGTGTTCACAAAGGCGGAAAATTAGAAGTGTGCTCTACCCCAAACCAAGACAACCCACTTATGCCAGGCATTGGATGTGGTGGTTTCCCTATCTTAGGTTTAGACGTTTGGGAGCATGCCTATTACCTCAATTATCAAAACAGAAGACCTGATTATATTAACGCCTTCTTTAACGTTGTTAACTGGAACGAAGTTGAAAAGCGTTATGCTGAGAATAAATAAGAAGTAATTTTCTTAGAAATATATGAAAGACGAGCAGCAATGTTCGTCTTTTTTTATGTGAAAAATCAAGATGTGTGTTGATGTTGCTTTTGTAGGGTTTGAAACGTTCCTTTTTCAAAGTGGATTCCACAACACGTGCCGATGACAGGGAGTAAAAGAGAAAAGTTCCGTCAAACTGAACTTGAGTCAGTTTCGCATAAGAATAAGAAATAATATAAGCCAAAATAACTTCCGAGTAAGCATCTAACAGCGAAGCTGGTCTAATTGCAAAGCAGATCTAATAGTCTAGAAATTCTAG
>CAKZOR010000027.1 GCA_937136755.1 uncultured Flavobacteriaceae bacterium
AATAGATTCGAAAAATTAAAGTCAAATAATAAAGACGATATTCAATTTCCTGAAGCTATTTTCTTTACAACAAAGTATGTAGTTGAAATAGATAACGATACAATTAAGTTTGTTCAAGGAGAAAAAAACACTGAAAGCATTGCATTTGTTAAAGATTTTCTGAAAAGTGAACAGGTTGATGAAAATTATAATTTTAATTTCTATTCTACTACTTCAAAAAATCAATACTTAGAACATTTAGACTTCTTAAAAAAACATATTTCCTTAGGGGATATATACGAAGTAAATTATTGTCAAGAGTACATTGCTAAAAATGTTGAGATTGGGAATAAGTTCCAGCTTTATTGGAAACTAAATAAAATAACTAAAGCACCATACTCTACTTTTTTCAATTTTGAAAATCATTCAATTTATTGTGGAAGTCCAGAGTTATACCTTTCTAAAAGAGAAAATAAATTAACCTCTAAACCAATAAAAGGAACTTCAAAAAGAGGGGAAAATAAAAAACAAGATGAAAAGCTCAAGGAGATATTAAAAAATGACCCGAAAGAAAGAGCTGAGAACATTATGGTTGTTGATTTAACTAGGAATGACCTTTCAAGGATAGCTTTAAAAAACAGTGTGAGTGTTGAAGAACTTTGTGAAATATATTCTTTTGAAACTGTTCATCAAATGATTTCCACTATATCCTGTTCTATAGATAAAAAAACCAATTTTACAGACATACTTAATGCCACTTTCCCTATGGCTTCCATGACTGGAGTTCCGAAAATTAGAGCATTGGAGCTAATTGAAGAGCATGAAGATTTTAAAAGAGGTATTTACTCAGGAACAATAGGCTTAATTCAGCCAAATGGGGACTTTGACTTAAATGTTGTTATTCGGTCACTTGTTTACAACCAACAAAATAAAACTTTATCCTGTGGTGTTGGCGGAGCAATAACTGACCTCTCCGTTGCTGAACAAGAGTACGAGGAATGCCTTGTAAAAGTGAAACGTATTCTAGATGCAGTAAATGAATAACTTAAAAAAAAATATTTCTAAAAGATGGGAGTCTTTATCTTCCAAAAAAACATACGTTGCTTGTAGTGGAGGTGTTGACTCTATAACACTTTTATCAATTTTCAAGGAACTAAACTTTGATGTAGAAGCGCTTCATGTCAATTATAATTTAAGAGGTCAAGATTCAATTGATGATCAAAATTTTGTGAAAAACTACTGTCGTGATAACAACATTCCTTTTCACCTTAAATCAATAAAACTAGGTGAACATTTAGAAGAAAATGGCGGTAACCTCCAAGAAGAAGCTCGTAAAATTCGTTATGCCTTTTTTGAAGAATTCAAAAAAAAATCTCCCCAAAATGTAATTGCTTTAGGTCACCATTTAGACGATCAAGTAGAAACTTTTTTCATGCATATTGCTCGTAAATCGGGTGTGTTGGGAATGTCTTGTATGTTAGATGAAAACGATCAATACATAAGGCCTTTTCTATCGTTTAAAAAGCATGAAATAATTGAATATGCTAATAGCAATGGTATTCAATGGAGAGAAGATGTTACGAACCAAACCAATAAATACACTCGGAACATTTTAAGAAACATTCTAATTCCTAAAATAAAGGAATCAGCTCCAAACATAGAAGATAGTATCTCTACTCTAATTCAAGTATTTCAAGAGAATCAAAAATTAACAGAAAAAACGGTTACTCCAATAATTGATAACATTAGACTAACTAATCGTTTAACTATTAAACAGTACAATCAACTTTCTGAAAATGAAAAATTTGAAATTTTAAGGAAATTAAACCTTAAACATGTGTATATAAAAGAGTTAGACAAATTGAGCCTAAGTCAAAAAGGGAAATTCATTTCTGTTGACTCTACAACTTTAGATTCAATTTATAATGAAGGGGACTATTTTCATTTTATAGTAAGCAACACAATAAAGAAAACCATTCCTCAACTAGTGATAGAAGATATAGACAAACTACCTGAAACTTTTACCTCATCTTCTATTTACCTTGATTCAGAAAAAATAAAAGGAGCACTCCAACTTAGACCTTGGAAAAAAGGAGATAGAATGAAACCTATTGGTTTAAAAGGCAGTAAGCTTATTTCGGATATCATTAAAGATGCTAAAGTCCCTTCACACCTTAAAAATGAGATTATAGTCTTAACAGACGATGAAAACATATTATGGTGCGTGAACCTCAGAGTAAGTTCAATTGCTAGTGCAACCACCTATTCAAAATCTATTCTTCAAGTAACTCTAAAATAGGATTTCCAGTTGTAGAGTTAGGTGTTTGTAAATTTAAAATATGTGTTAACGTTGCTGTAATATCGGTTATATTAATTTTTCTAAACACCTCTTTTCCTTTCATACCTTTACCATACCATAATAAAGGTACATGCGTGTCATAATTAAAAGCAGATCCGTGGCTCGTACCGGTATGAGATTTATCAGAATACTCAGTTAGACACCCTGGCTGCAGTATAAAAATCAAGTCTCCACTTCTATCTCTTACATACCCTTGACGAACCATATTACTCCATTCACTTTTAGCACAATCAAGAGTTAAGTCTTTATTTGTAAAAACTTCTTTTACCCCGTCCCATTTATAAATTTCATTTTTAATAAAATCAATTAGTTCAGCTTTATCTATCCCTAATAACTGAATCGTTTTATCATCTAAATAAATGTTATTGTTCACATTAGACTGAATAAACTTAGAACCAAATTTAACTTGTAAAAGTTCATTTAATTCAATCGTTTTTTCTTCTAAATTTAAATATCCTCCGGGTAATTTCTTGTCAACTAAATATTGAGGTACAGGAACTACAGCATGGTCAGCTGTTAGGAACAAAACAAAGTTTTCTTTTCCTACTTTATCTTCAAGCGTTTTTATCAATCGACTTAATTCTAAATCAAGTCTCAGGTACATATCCTCTAACTCAACAGAATATGGACCAAAAGCATGTCCTAGAATATCAGTTGAAGAATAACTAATACATAAAAAATCTGTTTGTTTACCCAAACCTAAAGACTCAGACAAAATAGACGTTATAGCAAAATCTGTTAAATAAGTATTAGCATAAGGTGTAGATGTAAAGATATTATATTTCCTAGCTTCTGGAACAACTGATAAATCATAAGGAAACACTGGCTTCGATTTACCAGGTAATAAAGCCTCATATTTAGAATCATCAGGTTCACTTTCTGAATAGGTAGAAATTGGATATAAAGTTTCCCAAACATTAGTCATACTTTTAGAAGGATAATCTAAATCGTTAAACTCTTTAACCCATAAAGGAAGCTCCTTCCTAAAGAAATCACTCGTAATCATTTTACCTTCTTTCTTATCAAACCAATATGTCCCATTTGAAAGATACCCGCCTGGTAAAATTGCACCTCTATCTTTAATAGAAATTGAAATTACCTTGGCATCCTTATAAGTCAACTTTAATTGGTCAGTTATTGTGTTAGATAATAAACGATGAGGAGAGCATTCCCCTTTTTTGGAATTACTTCCGACCGTTTTCACCTTATGATCACTAACGCAGTTTACACTTATACCTTTTGATTTCACAAACCATTGATTTCCTACAATTCCATGATTTGATGGTGTTGTTCCAGTATAAATAGACGCATGACCAGGACCTGTATAAGTAGGTACATAATTATAATGCGTATTTCTACAGTTTGTTCCTTCTTTCATTAGCTTAACAAAACCACTATCGGAAAACTTCTCTTGAAAGCGATACAAGTAATCGTAACACATTTGATCGACAACAATACCAACTACTAATTTAGGCGACTGACTAACTTGCCCATAAATAGAAAAACTGATGCAAATACCTAATACAGCTTTTAAAACAGTCAAATTCATAAAATTTCGTTTTATTTTTTCAAAAAATTCAATGCCTCTTCTATATGTTTTTTAGCATTTATTTGAGAATTAAATATCCAAACAATGTTTCCTTTTTTATCAATCAAATAAGTAACTCTACCACTCACTAAACCAAACAAACTTCTGGGAACACCAAACATATTTCTAACTTCATTATTAACATCTGAAAGAATATCAAAATTTAAATTATGCTTGTTTGAAAAATTATCATGAGACTTTTTATCATCACTAGAAATTCCAAAAACCTCACAGTCATATTCTAAGAATTCATCATAAGCATCTCTATAAGAACAAGCTTGTTGAGTACAGCCATAAGTCTCATCTTTTGGATAGAAATAAATTAAAATGTTTTTCCTTCCTATAATATTTGAGATATCAATCTTTTCTCCTTTTTGATTGTTTAAACTAAAACTTGGGCATTTATCCCCAACTTTTAAAGTTTTCTTTTTATTCATTGTTTAAAGCTTTTTTATAAGTAGCAATCACTCTATCTCTTGCATAAGCATGCTCAATAATGGGAGAAGGGTAATCTTCTGTTCCATATTCAGGAACCCACTTTTTTATATATTTAAATTCTTTGTCAAATTTCTGCTGTTGAAGAGTCGGATTAAATACTCTAAAATAAGGAGCTGCATCACACCCAGAACTTGCCGCCCATTGCCAACCTCCAACATTACTAGCAAGTTCAAAATCTAATAACTTTAAAGCAAAATAAGCTTCTCCCCACCTCCAATCTATCAATAGGTGCTTTACTAAGAAACTCGCTGTAATCATCCTTACACGATTATGCATAAAACCAGTTTCATTCAATTCACGCATCCCAGCATCAACAATTGGATAACCAGTTTTACCTTCACACCACTTTTTAAAAAGAACTTCATCATTTACCCATTCCACCTTATCATATTTTGGTTTAAAGGCTTTTGTAACACTCTCTGGAAAATGATAAAGAATCGCCTGATAAAAATCTCTCCAGATTAATTCATTTAAAAACTTCTCGTTTGTTTTCATTGCTGTTCTGGCCAATCCCCTAATACTTATTGTCCCAAAACGAAGCGCTAAACTTAACCTAGACGTTCCCTTTACAGAAGGAATATCTCTTGTTTCTTCATAATTATCTATAACCTCCATTAAAACCTCTTCATTTGGAAAAGGTGATTTAATATGTGAACCAAAACCTAAATCTTTTAAAGAAATTAAGGATTCTGGCTGATCTATTTTAACAAGAGATTTTACATAACTCGATATAGGATAAGAAGATAAATAAAACTCATTTACCTTTGCTTTCCATTTTTTAGAATACGGAGTAAATATAGTGTATGGTTTTTGATCTGGTTTTAACACCTCATTTTTCTCAAAAATGACATGATCTTTTGCTCCTAAAAAATCGACACCTATCGATTCAAGAGAATTAAATAAATCAAGATCTCGTTTTATTGCGTAAGGCTCATAATCTCTGTTTGTAAAAACTCTTTGTACCGCCTCTTTTTTTGCAACATCTATCATTACCTCTTCAGGCCTACCAAAAAAAACTTTAAGATCACTTCCTAACTTTTGGTATTCTTTTTTTTTGGCCTTCAATATTATCCTTGGGGTTCATTAGAATCTTAACGAAGTTCTCTTTGTCTACTCGATCTTCTGCTAAGGGGTCCCAGTGTCTTTCAAATATGTGATACGCCCAATGCCTTTTGGATGGTGGGTTTTGATCATAGATACACATTTTCTTAAGAGAGTTCTTTTCTGCTAAACGTGTCTTGGCAATATTAATTGAGGATAATTCTAGTTGCGAGCATTCGTTAAAGAAGATTGTTGAGTATTCTTTACCCAGAATCTTTTCTGTTCTTTGTTTGTCGTCTAGTCCACCAAACCATATCTCTGAGCCGTTGGGGAATGCGATATAGTAATCACTGTTATGAAAACGAGCACCACTGTCAGGAAAACAGATACTATGAACTTTGCGAGCTGTGTCCATCCATAAGGAAGTTTTGACATGGTTAAAACGCAAACGAAGACAAATATGGCGAGACTGTACACGACAAGCCCGAACAAAAAGAGCATATATAGCGATAAAGGATTTGCCACTTCTACTCCCCCCGTAAAGCATGACATTTTTAGCTGGTCCAGCAAGTAGATCAATCGCTTGTTTCTGAATTACGGTTTTTTTAAAGGTTTCGGTCTTGCTCATCGATTGTAATCTTAATGTCTGAAACCTCTTTTGACTCTTGTTTATCAGACTGACCTAAGTATTGTTTACCTAGAAATATGGCCATAGCAACATTCTTTTCAGATAGCTTCCATTGGCGTCTACGTAGGCTAATTTTGCCCTCAGAGCTTCTTTGTTTAAAACGCTCCGCAAAAGTGGTTTTGAACCCACTACTTGTGAAGCGTTTATAAAAATAGCAAAAATTTGTATAAGAGCACAAGTTCACTAGATTAACCGGCTATTTTTCCTGATGAAGGGCTTGTTATACTGCTACATCATAGGTTCTCAGGGCGTCGTTTAAAGAAGTTTTCTTATCAGTACTCTCTTTTCTAGTGCCAATGATAAGTGCACAGGGAACTTGGAAAGCACCAGCAGCGAATTCCTTGGTATAACTTCCTGGAATGACCACAGATCTGGCGGGAACCAATCCTTTACGCTCCACAGGAGTGTCTCCAGTAACATCAATTATTTTAGTAGAGGCAGTGAGGACCACATTGGCACCCAATACCGCTTCTTTTTCTACTCGGACCCCTTCTACCACAATACATCTAGACCCCACAAAAACATTGTCTTCAATAATAACAGGAGCGGCTTGTAAAGGTTCTAATACGCCACCAATACCCACTCCGCCACTTAAGTGAACGTTTTTTCCTATTTGAGCACAACTCCCTACAGTGGCCCAAGTATCTACCATAGTGCCACTATCTACATAGGCGCCAATATTTACATAAGAAGGCATTAGGATGGTTCCAGGAGCAATGTAGGCACCATGTCTTGCCACGGCATTTGGGACTACTCTAATTCCTTTTTCTTGGTATCCGCGCTTGAGCGGCATTTTGTCATGATATTCAAAAATCCCCGCTTCTAATGTTTCCATTTTTTGGATTGGGAAATATAAAACAACGGCTTTTTTTACCCATTCATTAATGATCCAGCCCGCTTCTGATGGAGCAGCACATCTTAATTCTCCAGCGTCTATTTGGTTAATTACGGCTCTAATAGCCTCTTGGGTGTCTACTTGTTCTAATAAACTCCTGTCTTCCCAAGCAGCTTCAATAATAGGTCTATAATCTGTCATGATTCTTTATTTGAAATGCAAATATACGCTTCCATTTTAAGTGCCCCACTTTTTTTGATGGGTGTCACATATTTGTTGATTTTTGAGTAAATCTGTGCTGTTTTTCTTGTAAAAGAGGTCAATATGTGAAGTCATTACAATAATTAGGGTTATTTTTGCACAAAAAACAGTTTGAAGCGAATTATAGCCTTAGATTTTGGAACGAAAAGGACAGGAATAGCGGTCACAGATCCTATGCAAATTATTGCCTCTGGTTTGGATACGGTGCTTACCAAAGACCTAGTTCCTTTTTTAAAATCGTATTTGAATTCAGAACCCGTCAGTACTATTGTATTGGGAGAACCCAAACAAATGGACAACACCCCTTCTGAATCTGAAGCGGCCATTAAAGCATTGATTTTGACCTTAGAGGCTGAATTTACTGGCATAGAAATTGCGAGGCAAGATGAAAGATTTACCTCTAAAATGGCTGTTCAAGCCATGGTTGCCGGAGGAATGAAGAAAAAGAAAAGACAGGAAAAAGGGCGCATTGATCAAATCAGTGCCACCCTTATCTTACAAGCGTATTTAAATAGAATATCATGATTTTACCTATTGTAGCGTACGGAGATCCCGTATTAAAAAAAGTAGCCAACGTCATTGCTCCAGACTATCCAAATCTTGAATCACTCATTGAAAATATGTGGGAAACCATGTACCATGCGCATGGTGTAGGTTTGGCAGCCCCTCAGATAGGATTGCCCATTCGGTTATTTGTGATAGACGCCACCCCATTTGCAGAGGACGAAGATTTGACAAAAGAAGAACAGGATGCTTTAAAGGATTTTAAGGCGGTATTTATAAATGCAAAAATCACTGAAGAAACAGGAGAGGAGTGGTCTTTTAATGAGGGCTGTCTGAGTATTCCAGATGTGCGTGAAGACGTACTTAGAAAACCTGAAATTACGATTACTTATCAGGATGAAACCTTTAAAACACATACCAAAACTTTTAATGGACTGGCGGCTAGGGTTATTCAGCATGAATACGATCATATTGAAGGCATCTTGTTTACGGATAAGTTGAGTTCCCTAAAAAAGCGAATTTTAAAGGGCAGACTGACTAATATTTCTAAGGGAAAAATCAGTGCAGAGTACCGCATGCGCTTCCCAGAAATGAAAAAAGGACGTTAAACCATTTTATATATCCTTTAAAAGTTTCATATTTGCCCAAATTTTAAGAAAATCATGAGTTTAGATAAAATTTTATCCATTGCCACCAAGCCAGGTTTGTACCAAATGGTTACTCAGACTAGAGCTGGTTTTGTTGCTGTTTCTTTGTTAGACGGAAAGAAAATGACGGTTAATTTAAAAAGCAACGTGAGCGTTCTTTCTGAAATTGCTATTTATACCTTACAAGAAGAAATGCCTCTTTTAGAGGTATTTAAAAAGATATCTACCAAAGAGAATGGCCAAAAAACAAGCATTTCTCATAAGGCAGACAAAATAGACTTAGAAGCTTACTTTTTTGAAGTGCTTCCCAATTATGATGAAGATCGAGTGTATGCCTCTGACATTAAAAAAGTGATTCAGTGGTATAATATCCTTCAGGCCAATGATTTATTAGATTTTTCTGCTCCTACTGAAGCTACTGCTGAGACTTCTGAAAAATCTGCCAAACCTCCAGTGAAAGCAACTACTGCGGCACCAAAGGCAGCCAAAGCATCTGCGAAAAATACCCATTCGAAAGCTTCTTCAGCAGCAAAAGTCGGTGCTAAAACATCTAAAGCAGCTGTAAAAAAGTAATAGTTTAAAGACATCAGTCTTTTCTAGATAGATTGAAAGCCCGCTACAAGCGGGCTTTTTTATGCCCTATAATTTCTTAGTTTGAAAAGGAATATTCTCTTATATTTAAAGATCTAAAAAAACATACAGATGAAAATTAATTTAAAATGGTCCTTGTCTTGCTTAGTGGGTTTGTTTTACCTCAATACCAGTGCACAAGAGACTAACATTGCAAAGACCACTGATAGTATTAAGAAAGCAACAAAGGAATTGCCCTTAGAACCTTCCAGATCTATAGCTTTTACAACCGAAAATGGGACCTGGACTTCTCTAGATGTCAGTCCTGATGGTCAAACTATTATTTTTGATCTTATGGGAGATTTGTACACCATGCCCATTTCAGGAGGTAAGGCTACCGCCCTCACCCATGGTTTGGCTTACGAGGTTCACCCTAGGTTTAGTCCAGATGGAAAATCTGTGGCGTATATTTCAGACAAGAGTGGTTCAGATAATGTATGGGTTATGGACCTTAGTTCCAAAGAAGACACTCAAATTTCTAAAGAGCAAAAAAATAACTTTTTCTCAGTAGCCTGGTCGCCAGATGGGGACTATTTGGTAGGGGCTAAAGGCAGGAGAAACATAAAATTACATCTGTATCATAAGGATGGGGGTGGTGGAGCACCATTAATTAGCGAGCCTAAGGGTTTAAAAGCCATTGATCCTTTCTTTGGTGCAGACGGTAAAACACTCTACTTTTCACAAAGGAATGGTGCATGGAATTACAATGCGCAATTGCCCCAATACCAAATAGGAACTTATAGCATGGAAGATGGTACCACAGATGTCATTACTTCTAGGTATGGTTCCGCATTTACCCCAACCCTTTCAAAAGACGGAAAATGGTTGGTCTATGGCACCAGGTTTGAGGACCAAACAGGCTTAATCTTGAGAGACCTTAACACAGGAGAAGAATCTTGGCTGGCCTATCCTGTTCAAAGAGATGAACAAGAATCCATAGCCCCTTTGGGAGTACTTCCAGCCATGTCTTTTACTCCAGACTCTAATGCATTAATTGTTTCTTACGGTGGTAACATTCACAAAATTAGCCTTTCAGATAAGACGGCTTCTAAAATTTCATACACGGCTTCGGTAGATTTGGAATTAGGTCCTCAATTGGATTTTAAATACCCTATCTCAGACGCAGACATTGCTATGGCTTCTCAAATAAGGGATGCAAAGCCTTCGCCAGATGGAAAAAGATTGGCCTTTACTGCCTTGAACAGACTGTATGTAATGGATTTACCTAATGGTACTCCAAAAAGAGTGACCACACATGATTTTACAGAAGCACAACCAGCTTGGTCACCAGATGGATCGCAAATTGTTTTCACCACTTGGAATGGATCTGAGGGGCATTTGTATAAAGCCCGTTTAGGAAGAAGAACCGCTGTAGTTAAGCTTACCCAAAGTGCAGGAATTTATAGCCAACCAAGATGGTCCTATCTTCAGGACAGGATAGTTTTTCTGGCTGGTAGTAACCAAGTGTATAAAGACGCTATAGGTCCAATGGCTTCTAATGCTACAGAAGACCTGATGTGGATCTCAGGTCAAGGCGGGAGCAACCAATTTATTGCCAAGTCAAAAGGGCGAGAAATGCCTCATTTCACTCAGGTAGACAATAGAATATATCTGTACAGTGGTAGAAAGGGACTGGTTTCTATTCGTTGGGATGGTACCGATGAAAAGGAGCACTTAAGCCTCACAGGAATTGAGACTTATGGCTCTTCTGATTATTTTCAAGAAGACCATGATGCGGCTTTCGGATGGGAGCGCAGCGGAGCAGCCAGCTCAAGCATGGCTGCAGCTTTGCCTTCTAATCCAGAGGCTTGGAGAGAGAACAATAAGGCCTCTAGAGCCTCAGAAATAGAAATATCGCCAGATGGCAAAACAGCCTTGGCAAAGATCAATAATGACATTTATACCGTCCTAATTCCAAGATACGGTCAAACCCCGAAAATATCTTTAGCCAAGGCAGACGCTGCTTCATTTCCTGCAAAGAAGTTAACTGTATTTGGCGGGGAATTTCCTGTATGGGGCGCAGACAGCAAGCAGGTGTATTGGTCTCTAGGCGCTAGTTTTTTTACCTACAATTTAGCAGATGCCAAAGCCTACGAAGAAAAACTTGCAGCAGATAAAAAAGCAGAAGAAGCCGATAAAAAATTAGCCAATGCGGCCAACAGAGGAAATGACAATTCAGATAAATCTGCAGATAATCAACAGGAAAACGCCTCCAAAGAGGGCTTAGCGGCTACAGATACTGAAGACAAAAAAGACACTCCCAAAGAATTTGAAGCCAAAGAATTGAAGGTTAAAGTGGCTTATTCTAAGGACTTGGCTAAAGGGAACTTGCTATTGCAAGGCGCTAGAATCATTACCATGAAGGGTGAAGAGGTTATTGAAAACGGAGACCTATTGATCAAGGACCATAGAATTGCCGCTGTGGGTGCCTCAGGTACTTTAACAGTTCCAGAAAATACTACAGTCATGAATATGAGTGGAAAGACCATTACACCCGGATTTATAGACACACACGCCCATATGTGGCCTAATTGGGGGGTGCAAAAGAATCAAGTATGGATGTATGCGGCTAATTTAGCCTATGGAGTTACCACTACAAGAGACCCACAAACGGGTACCACAGACGTATTGACCTATTCAGACATGGTCGATGCCGGAAAGATTGCTGGTCCTAGAATTTATTCCACAGGTCCTGGCGTAGGCTATTGGTCTTATAAGATTCAGAGCCTTGACCACGCCAAAGAGGTGCTTAAACAGTACAGCGAATACTACAATACTAAAAGTATTAAAATGTATTTGGTGGGAAATAGACAGCAAAGGCAGTGGGTGATTATGGCTGCCAAGGAGCTCAAGCTTATCCCAACAACTGAGGGAGGTTTAGATTTTAAACTCAATATGACCCAGCTTTTAGACGGTTATCCAGGTCATGAACATTCCTTGCCTATTTATCCTATTTACCCAGATGTGGTCAAAACCATTGCAGCGGCTAAAATGGCGGTAACACCAACATTGTTAGTTTCTTACGGGGGGCCATGGGCAGAGAATTTTTACTATGCCACTGAAAAAGTATGGGAAGATGAGAAGCTACAGTTTTACACCCCATATGAAGAATTGGCGCAAAAATCAAGACGTAGGCCAGGTTGGTTTATGGAAGAGGAGCATGTCTTTAAAAAGCATGCAGAATTTATGAATGACCTAGAAGCTGCAGGAGGTATTGGAGGCATTGGAAGCCATGGCCAATTGCAAGGTCTCGGTTACCACTGGGAATTATGGTCCGTAGGAAGTGGTGGAATATCTGCCCATGGCGCATTAAAATTTGCCACTATTTTAGGGGCTCAATCCCTTGGATTAGACACAGACCTAGGGAGTATTGAAGCAGGTAAAATAGCAGATTTGGTTATTTTAGATGCCAATCCATTAGAAGACTTAAGAAACACCAATACAGTGTCTAAAGTGATTAAGGATGGCAAGGTGTATGACACTAAAGCCTTAGATCTAGAATGGCCTTCTCAGAAAAAAGCCCCTGAATACTATTGGCAGACACCATTACCTGAGAAACTTCCAGGGATTAAATAGATGAAAAAAGCCTATAAAATCCTTAAATAGCACTTAAATAAATCATAAATAAAAGCCCGCTAAAAGCGGGCTTTTTAATGCGCAATAATTTATGTCACTAATCTTTTCCAATTGTTTTGGGCGCTATTGGTGGCTTAACCCAATCAATTTTTTCAGAGGGATAATAGTTCACCTTATTCCTGTCAAAAAATAGGGATTGTAAAGCCAATCTACCTTTGTACTCGTTCCAGTCTCTTTTTTCAGGGCTGCTCCAAGCCAATTCAGCATATCCTGGTAGTCTCGGAAATGCCAGGTATTCTATCTCATCACTATTGCTGATCGTTTCAGACCAGAGTGGTGCCTCTATACCCAAGATTAATTCTTTTGGTACCCCTTTTGCATAGGTTTCCGGTGTCCAAATATAAGCCGTATCAACAGGCACATAACCTGCCCAATGGAGCCCGTAGGGAGATTCTTCCTTGTATTGCATGTCTAAATAGGCTTTTTTAGCAGGAGATAAAATGACCTTCATGCCCTTTTGAACGGCAATACCCGCATTTTTCTCACTGGCCCAAAACTGGGCAATGGCAGAACTGTCTGTATCTGCAGTAACAATTTCATCCCATCCAATCGGTGTCTTTCCCGCCTGTTTTACAATTTCACTTACCCTATTTACAAATGTAATATAGTCCGGTTTTTTAGTGACATGACTCTCATCTCCCCCTAAATGAAAATAAGGGCCAGGGCTTAAGGCACTAATTTCATTGACCACATCTTCCACAAAGTCATATACTTTTTCATTATTGGCATCCCAAGTGCTAAAGCCCACCTCAGTACCAGTGTATAATTCTGGTGTTTTTCCATTGCCATTTAAAAATGGATAGGCCACAGAAGCTGCATTGGTGTGGCCAGGCATATCTACCTCAGGAATGATGGTCATATAGTGTTTACTCGCATAGGCTACCAAGTCTTTGTATTGCGCTTGGGTGTAAAAACCTCCAGGACCTCCACCCACTTCTTTCTTGCCACCAACCTCCGTGAGTTTGGGCCATTTCTTTATTTCTATACGCCATCCTTGGTCATCTGTGAGGTGTAAATGCAAGATGTTAATTTTGTAATAAGCCAGAAGATCAATATATCGCTTTACTTCTTGTACGGTAAAAAAATGTCTGGCGACGTCTAGCATAGCCCCTCTAAAAGCATAATTTGGGGCGTCCTCAATGTTCCCACCAGGAACCTCCCAAACGGGCTTATTATCTATTGTGGTAGCAAGATTAGGGATTAGCTGCCTGAAGGTTTGAATGCCTCTAAATAGCCCACTTGGCTGCGCCGATGTTATTTTTAAAACACTTTTACCTACCCATATACCATAGGCTTCCCCAGTCGTATTCGGATCCAGATTATTCTCAGTAGTGTCTCCCTCATTTTCTTCAGTAGGGGTTAATTCAAGTTCAATGGCAGTTCCACTGGGGTTTAGAGGGTTAATATCTAAAGACAATCCACTGTGCTGAAAGATTTTTTCTGCAGTGAACTGGGCCATTTGTAATAAAAGCTCCGTGCTGTCCGAAGTTTTTATATAAGTGTCTTTGTAGATTGGAAATCCGTGTGCTCCTTCTTCTATTGTCAAGGGCATGGGAATTAGCCCCAGTGTTGAAAAATCTGAAGCACCTTGTTCAATTTCTATCATTGGCTTTTGACAGGAGGCTAAAAAAAGTGCCATAAAAAGGATACAGTAGTGTGGTTTAAAACTAATTAGTGTCATGGTTAAATATTTGTGGTTGGTGTCTGTGATTATGAGCTTATAAAGAGTAATGGATTATTTCAATATTAATGGCTTTAAAACGGATTCCCAAATGTCATATCCTTTCTGATTCATATGCAAGCCATCTGAAATAAACAAGCTTTTGTCTAGCGCGCCTTCTTTGAGCATAGGGTTCCACACATCTGCATAGATGAGTGGCTCTTTTTTAGCAGCGAGCCGCTCAAAAAGTCTATTTAATTGCTCGTATTTTGTTCTTAAATCCCAGCGGCTAATACTTGGTTTGGCGGCTATAAGTACTATTTGAGTTTGTTTGTTGTTTTTTTGAATGGCCCTGATTATTTTTTTTGTAATCCGTTTAATTTTCCTTGGAGACACTCCAGCAAACAAATCATTGTCGCCCTCATAAATAAACACTTGATGGGGGTTGAATTGTGTAATAAGGGCCTCTTTATGTTGCCATAGATCTCGTGCTTGAGACCCACCAAAACCCGTATTGATGATGGTGTTTTCGGGGACTAAATCACTTACAGACCGCCACATTCTCACGCTAGAACTACCGGTAAAGACAATTGTTTTTCCTTGTGGACTAAGGTTTGCATACCTGTTTTGTATTTCCTTAACCTCAGTCTTAAATGAATGCTGTGAAAAGCCAATTGCAGGGCAGCATGTCAATAAGCCAAAAATGAGCGCTATTTTTTTCATACTTATATATTCGTATCAATTAAAAATTTCGTTATAAATTACATTTTTTGAATGATTAGACCTAATTTTTTAGACCTAAGACACCTAGACATTAGACCTATGACATTTAAATCTGTAGTTTTGTGACTCAATTAATACACACCCTTTTAAAACGCCCTATGAATTCAAGAGAAGAACAATTAAAAGCTTTTGACAGACTGTTAACCATCATGGATGAGTTGCGTTTAAAATGCCCTTGGGATCAAAAGCAAACTATGGAAAGTTTGCGTTTACTCACTTTAGAAGAAACCTATGAATTGGCAGACGCTATATTAGATAACGATCTTCAAGAAGTTAAAAAGGAATTGGGAGATGTTTTGTTGCATATTGTATTTTATGCTAAAATAGGGAGTGAGTCAGGTGCATTTGACATGGGAGATGTGTCTCATGAAATCTGTGAGAAACTCATTCATAGGCACCCACATATTTATGGAGACGTTTCTGTGGAAAATGAAGAAGAAGTCAAAAAAAACTGGGAACAGCTCAAGTTAAAAGAGGGTAATAAAAGTGTGCTTTCAGGAGTGCCAAAAGGACTTCCGGCATTAATAAAAGCCTATAGAATGCAAGAAAAAGCTGCTGGTGTAGGGTTCGATTGGGAAAAGCCAGAGCAGGTTTGGGAAAAGGTTAAAGAAGAACTCGGAGAGTTTAATGATGAGGTGAAAAAGGGCGACACTGACGCCATGGAAGCCGAGTTTGGAGACCTAATTTTCTCTATGATTAATTATGCAAGGGCTATTGGGATAAATCCAGAAAACGCGCTCGAGAGAACCAATACTAAGTTTAAAAAGAGATTTACCTATTTGGAATCTCAGGCACAGTTAAAGGGCTTGACCTTGAGTGAAATGTCATTAGAAGAGATGGATGTTTTCTGGAATGCCGCTAAAAAATTATAAGGGTACCCTGAATCTGTTTTTTCGGGTATTTATAAGGATTAAATTGAAAGCATAAAATGGCTACCCACCATCTTTCCTTTTAATAGGTATATACATTTTTCCTAAGATGTTTATAGCTGCTTTAGAAAGCCTATATTTGCAAGCAAAATTTTGACCAATTGTTACAACAATACACTAAAGAATTTAGATATAATTTAAGCCTGTCTTTTCCAGTAATCCTAGGCTTGCTGGGTCATACCTTTGTCGCTTTTGCAGACAATATCATGGTGGGACAACTGGGTACTGCAGAACTAGCCGCGGTTTCTTTAGGGAACAGTTTTGTGTTTATTGCTATGTCTTTAGGTATTGGTTTTTCTACAGCAATTACACCACTAGTAGCAGAATCTGATGGTGCAAAAGACACCGCCTCAGGAAAATCTGCTCTCAAACACGGATTGGTACTTTGTACAGTCTTAGGACTGGCCTTGTTTTTTTTTATTCTACTCTGTAAGCCACTTATGTACCATATGAAACAGCCTCAAGAGGTAGTTGCATTAGCCATGCCTTATTTGGATTTAGTCGCTTTTTCATTGGTTCCATTAATTGTATTTCAAGCACTAAAGCAGTTTTCTGAGGGCCTCTCCCAAACCAAATACCCTATGTACGTGACCGTGGTGGCTAATGTGGTCAATATTATTTTAAATTATTTGTTGATTTACGGAACTTTTGGTTTCCCTGAAATGGGTATTGTAGGTGCTGCTGTTGGAACGTTAGTCTCTAGGGTAGTGATGGTTGTTTTACTGTGGGTGGTATTTAGATATAAGAAGAAGTTTAAGGCGTATGTATACGATTTAAACTTCCGAGTGATTGAAAAGAAAGTACTCACTAAGATTATTAATTTAGGTTTTCCTTCTGCTTTGCAAATGTTTTTTGAGGTAGCCATCTTTACATCGGCCATTTGGCTGAGTGGTGTGTTGGGGAAAAATGCGCAAGCAGCCAATCAAATCGCACTCAACCTGTCTAGTATGACTTTTATGGTGGGTATGGGATTAGGAGTGGCCGCTATGATTAGAGTTGGAAACCAGAAGGGATTAAAAGATTTTGTAGCCCTGAGGAGAATTGCCATGTCTATCTTTTTATTAACCTTTATTTTAGAAGTAATCTTTGCTATTTTATTTTTAGTCTTTAGAGATCTCTTGCCCACTATTTATTTAAATAACAATGACCTATTGAATGCGGCAGACAATGCAGAAGTGATCTTTTTAACCGCTCAATTACTTTTTGTGGCTGCGTTCTTTCAGATTTCAGACGGATTGCAAGTAGTAGTATTAGGTGCCTTAAGAGGTTTCCAGGATGTAAAAATCCCTACTTTAATAACCTTTGTTGCTTATTGGATGATTGGTTTCCCTGTTAGTTTTTATTTGGGTCTGTACACCTCTTTAGAAAGCATGGGTATTTGGTTAGGACTTTTAGCGGGATTAACAGCGTCTGCTATTATGCTGTATCTGCGTTTTAATTACCTGACAAAAAAACATATAGAGACTGTTTCGCTTCCTATTTCTTAAGATTCTCACTAAATTAGCATGCAGTCACACCCTTCATTTATTCAATTCATTGACGCGCTAGCATATAATTAATAACATACGTTTTAAAATTTTCACTCATGGAGTTTCCTAAATTTTTACTCGGAGATAATACCGATTTTCCTACTTCTATTTTTGTAATTCACACCGAATATCCAAGGTTCATTATAAATCTTGAAGACGACAGTGTGGAATGGTTGGAAGATTTTTCTCCCGAAGATGAAAAAGAATTAGAAACAGAAACAGAAGGGCTTATTCAGGCGGCTACTGATTTTTACGACAGAGAAGTGTCTAGGTACGAAGACTAATGTTAGAGCAACTTCAATCCATAGATCGCACACTTTTTGTGTTTCTCAATGGTTTGGGAAGCCCCTCATGGGACGCCTTTTGGTTGTTGCTTTCACAAAAGACTGTTGGCGCTCCTTTAGTGCTTTTGTTCCTGTGGAAGCTCTATGATACGCATGGGCTAGTAGTAAGTTTAAAAGCAATTCTTGCTATAGGGCTCTTAATTTTAGCCACTGATCAATTGGCCAATGTGTTTAAATATGGTTTTGCACGTCCTAGGCCCTGCCACGAAACTAATTTAAATGGTATGTATAGATTGGTAAAATCTAGCTGTGGGGGCGCTTATGGTTTTTTCTCTGCCCATGCGGCCAATAGTATGGCGGTAGCCATATTTATGGGAATGCTCCTAAGACAGCTTTGGTCTTGGTTTATATTTGTTGGTGTACTCCTGGCCTTAATGGTTGGTTTTAGCAGAATATATTTAGGGGTTCATTATCCTTTTGACGTACTGATTGGGTTTTTTATAGGCGCTTTCTTTGCTTTTATGGCGCAGTTTATATTCAAGAAATACTTCCTTTTTAAGCCTGTATAGTATGGAGTCAAAAAAGATTTTTCTAAGCTTACTTTTTTTGCTTTTAGGGGTGTATGCCATAGGCCTCTTCAGTGGGTTATTAGAAAATGATTCTGCACAATTTGCGGTCATGTCCATGAGAATGGTTCAAGAAGGGGATTTTCTTTCGCTATACAAAGGCACTGAACCGTATCTTGATAAACCACATTTGCATTATTGGTTGGCTGCGGCCTCATATACTGTTTTTGGGATCTATGAATTCTCTTATAAATTACCAGGTTTTTTAGCCTTGCTCTTAGGCGCTTTTAGTGTCTTTAAAATGGCCCAGTTGTTGTATTCAACCCCTATCGCTAGAGCTGCAACGCTTATTTTTTTAAGTGCCCAAACAATCGTTTTATCTGGAATTGATTTAAGGACAGACGCAGTGCTTACCGGTTTTGTAGCCTTGTCTTTGTGGCAATTTTTGGCATTCTTAAAAGCGCCTCATTGGCGCCCAATGGTGTTTGGTGCATTGGCTGCTGCCATGGCTTTTTCTACAAAAGGACATTTGGCTCTTGTGATGATTGGGTTCCCGGTATTAGGATATTTAATACATGAAAGGCAATGGTCGGTTCTTTTGAAGAAAGAAATTCTCTTAGGGGTTTTCACTTTTATTTTAGGTATTTGTCCCATTTTGTACGCTTACTATGTGCAATTTGACCTTCATCCTGAACTAGTCATCAGAGGGCAGTCTGAACGTTCTGGTATTTTTTTCATTCTTTTTGAACAGAGCTTTGAGCGAATGAGTGGTCAGGGAATGGGCACAAACAGCCCAGATTATTTATTCTTTTTCCATACTTTTTTATGGGCTTTTTTACCATTTACGCCTCTGGCCATCTATCTGTTTTTTAAACGGTTTAAATCCAAGTCACTCAACACCATTGATCGTACTCAAGGACTTTTGTACGGATCTTTGGCTATTTTAGTCATAATAAGTTTTGCACAGTTTAAATTGCCTCACTATTTAAACAGTAGTATGCCTCTTTGGGCTGTTTTAGTAGCGGGGAGAGTAGGGGGCCATGGAATGCTCTGGAAGCCCTTACTTTATATTCAAAGAGGCCTTTTTGTGCTATTGACTGCTGTTGCTTTGGCGCTTTGTCTGTGGATTTTTCCTTATACTTTTTGGGGGTCCTACCTGATGTTGGCTTTGTTTGTGCTTGCTTCCATTTATTGGATGTACCAGTCAAAAGGTGTTTTTAACAGTGTGGTGATTACTGGAGTACTCACAGCGGTTTTAGTGAACGGGATGTTAAATACGGGTTTTTATCCTAAACTGCTTCGTTATCAAGCGGGTAAAACTGTTTCAGAGAAAATCATGCAATCTTCTTACATCTCCCCAGATAAGGTTTATAAATGGGGTAATGCACACAGTTGGGCCATGGATTTTGGATTGAGATCGCCCTTAAAAATAGTAGATCAGTTAGAAGATTTTAAGGCATTGTCAAGCGTTTGGGTATACCTTACGGAATCTCAATTAGAGGTACTTTCTACAACAGATATAAGCTACACTATAGAATTTT
>CAKZOR010000028.1 GCA_937136755.1 uncultured Flavobacteriaceae bacterium
CAGCGGCAGGATCCCGGCGCGCGCGTCCAGCATCAGGATGCAGAGATCGGCCATCTCGATGGCCTTTTGCGTCAATTTACGCATCCGCCCCGGCAAGGTCTGATCGTCGGCGATTTCCAACCCGGCCGTATCGACCACGGTGAATTTAAACAGTAATTTTCAGGAGGACCAAAGAAAAAAAGGACAAGGCATTGATTTTGGCATAGTCTGCTGGTCACGTACGTTGCGTCCATTGCCAAGTGTAGCGTTTGTAATGGGAAAAGGGTAAGAGTAAAAAAATAATGGCGGTTACGAAATATAGAGAGGATAGGAGTCTCTGTTTTTTCAAGAATTTTTTTTTAAAAAATAATTATTAAAAAGAAGAAAAATGTCTGAATTAAAAATTGGAATTAACGGTTTTGGAAGAATTGGTAGAATGGTGTTTAGAGCTGCTGCCGGAAGATCTGATGTGCAAATTGTGGCTATTAATGACCTACTAGATGTAGATCATTTAGCCTATTTGTTAAAATACGATTCTGTTCATGGAAACTTTAACGGAACTGTTGAGGTGTCTGATGGACACTTAGTAGTCAATGGAAAAACAGTTAGAATTACTGCAGAAAGAGATCCAAAGCAATTGCAATGGGACGCTGTTGGTGCTGAGGTAGTAGCAGAGTGTACAGGTATATTCACCTCTTTAGAAATGGCACAGTCTCATATTGATGGTGGCGCTAAAAAAGTAGTGATTTCTGCACCTTCTGGAGACGCACCAATGTTTGTAATGGGAGTTAATCACATGGAAGCAAAAGCTTCTGATAAGATAGTTTCAAATGCGTCATGTACCACCAACTGTTTAGCCCCTTTAGCTAAAGTATTGAATGACAACTTTGGCATTGAAGAAGCATTAATGACCACTGTTCACGCTACAACAGCTACTCAAATGACTGTAGATGGTCCTTCAAGAAAAGATTGGAGGGGTGGACGTTCTGCCTTATTGAATATTATTCCTGCCTCTACTGGTGCTGCTAAAGCAGTGACAAAAGTAATTCCTTCTCTAGTTGGAAAACTAACAGGTATGGCTTTTAGAGTGCCAACTGCAGATGTTTCTGTAGTAGATTTAACTGTTAAGTTGTCCAAAGAGACTTCTTTAGATGAAATTAAATCTGTGTTTAAATCTGCTTCAGAAGGTGAATTGGCTGGAGTATTAGGTTATACGGATGAAGCGGTTGTTTCCCAAGATTTTATTGGAGATGCAAGAACCAGTATTTTTGACGCAGAAGCTGGAATTGAATTAAATTCCACTTTCTTTAAGTTGGTTTCTTGGTACGACAATGAAGCTGGATATTCTAACAAATTAATAGACTTAGCGAAGCACGTAGCTAGCTTGTCTTAATCAATACTTTTCAGGCCCTGGGTATTACTCAGGGCTTTTTATATACTATTATATTATGATTTTAATAGCAGATAGTGGGGCTACAAAATCTGATTGGATTGCCTTGGATGAAAAGGGAAATCAATTGTTTTTTACCCAAACACTCGGCCTGTCTCCAGAGGTACTTACTAGAGATGTCATTGAGGATAGATTAGCTAATAATTTTGAGCTTTCTAAAAACTCAGAGGCTGTTACTCATGTGTATTTTTATGGTGCTGGATGCGGAACAGATAGAATGAAAAATTTCTTGACAGAAATTTTCAGTACTTTTTTTCCAAATGCCCAAACAGATGTGCGAGAAGACACTTATGCAGCTGTTTATGCGACTACTAAATTAGGAGACCCAGGTATAGTGTGTATTTTGGGAACAGGATCTAATTGCAGCTATTACGACGGCCACCAATTGTTCCAAAAAGTGCAATCTTTGGGATATATCCTTATGGACGACGGTAGTGGTAACTTCTTTGGTAGAAAACTCATTAGGGATTATTATTTCCATAAAATGCCACAGGATTTAGGCATTCAATTCACCAAGGAATTTGATTTAGAGGCAGACCTCATTAAGGACCATCTTTACAAACAGCCCAATCCAAATACCTATTTGGCTAAGTTTGCTAAGTTCTTAGTAGAAAACAAATCACATCCTTATTGCAGTGGAGTAATTAAAAAAGGCTTACAACAGTTTGTAAATAACTATATCATGCAATTTGAATTGGCGACCAAAGTACCTGTTCATTTTGTAGGAAGTATCGCTTTTTACCTTCAAGAAGAACTCAAAGAGGTCATGGATCGCAATGACTTAATTGTAGGTCAAATTAGACAACGACCCATAGATGGTTTGGTGGAATTCCACAAAGAAAACATCTAATGACCTTCAATAACATTATAAAAAAAGGCCTGCATTTGCAGGCCTTTTTTTATAAGTGAAACCTTGTTTATTCAATGATGGCTATCATAGATATTTCTACGTTTACAAACATGGGTAAATTAGCGACCTCGATCGTCTCTCTTGCTGGGGCGGTTTCTGGAGAAAAAAACTGAGCATACACTCCGTTTATGGCTTTAAATTGGTGCATGTCTTTTACAAAGATACTCGCCTTAACAACAGATTCAAATGTGGCGCCAGCAGCAATTAGTATGGCTTCGAGGTTTTTCATCACCCGAAGGGTCTCTTCCTCAATACTGCCACTCACTAAATTACCTGTGCTAGGATCAATAGGAGTTTGGCCAGAGATATACAGGGTATTGCCACTCAAGACCGCTTGGTTGTATGGGCCTATTGGAGCGGGTGCATTGGGAGTAGTGATTATTTTTTTCATGGTGTTTTTTTAATGAAGTTATTAAAATTTCTGTTCATCTAACTACCTAAAAGTAAGCCAAAGATAAAAATTGGAATGGCTTTAACGAGTGCTTTATTGAAAAACGAAGCTTAAAAATAATTAGCGCACAGGTTGGTTTCTCTTTTCCCATTTCAGGTCGCTGAGAAGGGAACTCTTTATTCCAATAAAGAAATACCAACGTTCGTAATCTCCAAATGGGGTCCAGTCAAAATTAAGCCTAAAGTCATTTAAATCTCTTTCTACCCTAAATTGGGTGAGGGTAAATCCTTTATTTTTAAAGTCATAACCAGAAGAAACACCTACCTTCCACATGGGGGTTAGGTCTACATTTCCGGAGAACATAAGCGAGTTATTGGTGAAATCTCGCTGTCTATTAGAATTGTTATAGGTTATGGCATAGGCCAAATTTAGACTCCATGGAATCTTGGTTCCATAAATTGGATTTTCTACAGCGTTCGGCCCAGAATCATTTCCAAAACTTCTGGCATCGCTAAACTCACCAGCCCTTCCGAAAAGTCCGTCAGAGCGCCCTCCAGAGGCAGCCATATAAAAATCCTGTTGGTTTTCTATTTTTCTTTTGTCTTCTTCAGTGTCTTCTTTTTCTGGACCTTTATTCTTCTTAAAACTATCGTTATTCAAAGAGTAGCTCAAGTTAGCACTCCCTCTCGTCAATCTAAAAAGCCCTCCACCGTTTTTAATATTAAGCGTATTTATTCTAGTACCATTATTATCTATGGCGTATGGGTCTAGATTTCCAGAAAAATTCACCGATAATTTAGAATTAAATAAACTGGTACCACCAGAGAAACTTACAGGTGCTAAGCGCAGTGAGTCTGCCTCAAAATTATAGCTGGTTGAGAAGTTTAAATTGTTTAAAAGACTTACTTTTCTAGGTTCTGTCTGGGTAGAATCTTTGGGCGCCATCTTGGCTTCTAGCGTATTTTGAAGTGAAAACCCAACAGATCTAGCAGAATTTAAACTGGGAGATCCATACAGGGAACCTTCAAACCTAGTATATTGAACCATTTTTCCATTGGCGTCTAGATAGCTGTCATAGAATTGTTCAAATGAAGGCAGGTATCCTATACTCAAAGAGGGTCTCACCACATGTCTTAATGCTTGAATTTTAGAACCTTCTTTAAAGCTCAATGTTCCATAAACGGTGGTTCCTATGCTGGCGCTTAAGTTGTATTTATTAAATCGATCAAAACCTTTAATCGTATCTTTAATCAAAATACCGTTTTCTATCCTTTTATTGAAGGTTTCAAACACCCATGAATCTTCGTAACTACCTCCCAGAGAAACACTAAAATATTTGGCTACCTTAAAGTTGGTGTTAAATGGGATGCTGTGCGTCATACCTAGTTTAGCGCCTTTAAACATCTCTTTTTTAAAGAAAAGTGAGTCCGTAGTTTGGAACCTATTTTCTCCCCTTGTGGAATAGGTAAAATTTATATTTTGAAGGATTCCTTTTTTTATACCGTCTCTTTTGGCAAAAGGGTAGATACGTTCCATACTCGCTTGAAAAGTGGGTAGCGTAAGATTTATGGCTTGGGTGTTGTTGTTTTGATTATGAGATGCGGTAACAGACATATTTACTGCAGGATAATCAGGAAAATTCTTCGAATAGGAAATAGAAGAAGACATATTGTTGTTTTGGGTATTCGGAAGATTCATTTGGTTTAATGAGCTTCTGAAATATTGGCTACTTCCTAGGTTCACAGAAGCCGAAAGTCTAGAAGTGGGATTGGCTTTGGCGTCCTGAGAATGAGATATTTGAATGTTATATATGGTATTTTTACCATAGTCACTGAAACCTTTTTGAGAGGTCACTAAATTTTCGTATCTGAAATTAATATTCCCCCTATAACGGTATTTTTTGGTGTAAACAGATTGAGTTCTAAACCCCCAACTACCATTAGAATATACATCTCCTGTTAGATTTAAATCTAAATGATCAGATATGGGTAAGTAATACCCTCCATTTTGAAGAAAATATCCCCGGTCTGGATCATTTCCAAAGGTGGGCATAATTAAACCTTTAGATCGTCCTGAGGTCATTGGAAAGTATCCAAAAGGCAGTGCAATGGGTGTTGGAACGTCAGAAATATACAAATTGGCAAGCCCAGAAATGATTTTCTTTTTAGGAACAAATTTCGCTTTTCTTATTCGGATATAAAAGTCAGGATCTTCCGGGGTTTGAGAAGAAGTCATTCGAATGTCTTTTAAAAAGTACACAGAATCATTTTCTTTTTTAGTCAAATTGGCCAAAACATTCATGCTTTCCCCTCCAAAAGACCCTAAACCGGCTTGTTGTTCAGATCTAGAATTCCAAATCAGAGCTTTTTGGGTGTCAAAATTAAAGCGAATAGAATCGGGATTTACGGTGCTGTTGGCCTGTACAAAATTGGGTAATTGAGAGAACTTACCTTCCTTGTCTTTGAGTCTCCCGGCATAAACCTCATTTTTAAGGTAATCCATGTCTATTTTACCTGAGGTAAGTTCTGTATCTTGATAGTATAATTCAGCCTCGTCATACAGGTAAATGGCATGACTTGAAGTACTCATTTTAGCATATGCCTTAGCTTTGTAACGAATTTTATCTACTAAAATGCCTGGCTTTTCTACAACAGAATCTTTTGGAATACTGTCTGAAAGAGCGGTATTTTGTTTTTTGCCATTCCTACGCGCTGCCAGTCTATCCTCTAAAATTTTAAGACTATCTTGCTTGGTCTGCATCATCACAGATAGGGAGCTTCCCTCTTGAGCAGAGATAGACGAGACTGCTAAAAAGAGTCCAAAGAACCACAGAAAAAAAAGCTTTTTTAAGAACAAAAATAGAAGCGAATTAGTTGCTTTTAAGGCGTGTTTTGTGGGTTCAAACTTACGCATATTTTTTATTTTGATCTCTGCTCTTAACAATATATTTAGGCTTCCATGAGACCTTATAATTTTGTATTTTTATGCCTAGAGTTTAAAAACCTATTGTTTTATATGAAGATCTTATCTACTTCTTTTTTGTTTTCGTTGTTTTTTATGGCATTTTCGGCATCGGTTTTTGCATATACCGAACCAATAAAACCCTTTGTTGTAGTAATAGATGCAGGGCATGGAGGAAAAGACCCAGGTAATTTAGGTAATGGGTATATGGAGAAAATTATCGCCCTAAAAATTGCCCTAAAGGCAGGTGCTATTTTGTCTAAAAATCAAGATATAAAGGTTGTTTACACCCGAGACAGTGATAATTTTGTGCCATTAACCAAACGTGGTGACATTGCCAATAAAGCCAATGCAGATATTTTTATCTCCATTCACTGCGATTCACATACCTCAAACGCTCATGGCGCCGGAACTTTTGTACTGGGATTACACGCCAACAAACAAAACTTTGCTGTGGCTAAAAAGGAAAATTCAGCCATTTATTTGGAAGAGAATTTTGAAGAACGCTATGCCCAATACGACATTAACTCTCCAGAATCTGTGATTGGATTTACCATTATGCAGGAGGAATTTTTAGACAAGAGTATTCAATTGGCCAAGTCTATGCAAGATCGATTTGCAAACAAGTTAAAGCGAAATGACAGAAAAGTAAAACAGGCAGGTTTTATTGTGTTGCACCAAACTTTTATGCCATCTGTACTAGTAGAAACAGGTTTCTTAACCAATGCCAATGAAGGAGCTTACCTGAACTCAACTAAAGGGCAGGCAGATATGGCTGCTTCCATAGCAGAGGCAGTACTTGAATACAAGAACGGCCTTCAGTCTGTGAGTTTAGAGGGCTTGTCTAATGTCTTAAAAGAAAAACCAGTTGCTACTGAACCACAGGCTAAAGTAACATCCGACCTAAAAGAAGTGCTCGGTCCTGCTAAAACAGAAGAAGCCAAAGAAACCTCAGAAGTTAATATAACTTCAGAGGAGAAAAACACTGTAGAAAAAAAGCAAGATACTGTTGAAAATCAATCCAAAGAGGCACCAAGTGAAGTAGTTGCTTCAGTGGTCAAGACCTTAGCTCAAGGAACCTCAATGCAGGGAAACACTAACGAAACAGTTAAAAGCAGCAGCTCGATTGTTTTTAAAATTCAACTCATGGCAGTCTCAAAAAAAATTCCTCTAGTAGCGTCAAATTTCAATGGACTTACTGACATTTCTACAGAGCCTGTGGGAAGTTTGTACAGGTATTTTTACGGCAATACAGCGGACTATAAGCAAGCCAAAAATTTGCTCATTAAAGCCGTTAATGTGGGTTATTTAAACGCTTTCGTTGCTGCCTATGAAAACGGAAAAAAAATCTCTCTAACGAAAGCCTTAGAAAGCTTGGAGTAAATTGAATCTAAAAGGGATTATTATTAGTAAATTTGTGTATAAACAAGACCATATATTGTGAAGATAAGTAGAGAAATAAAAACGGGTATTATTGGTATAGGTGGTATTTTACTTTTTTTACTCGGGTACAGCTATTTAAAGTCATCGCCATTATTTGAAAATAACAAGACCCTTTATGTGGTGTACCACCATGTGGGAGGCTTACAGCCAGGGACAGCCATTTCCATTAATGGTTTTAATGTAGGAAAGGTCAATGATGTAGGATTTTTGGACGCTTCCGGAGATTTATTGGTCACTTTTTCGGTAGACGACAGTTTTAGTTTTTCTAAAAACTCTACCGCTGAACTATATGATACCGGAATTATTGGGGGTAAAGGTATTCAAATACTTCCCGCCTTTGACAATGGTCCAGTGGCGCAGCCAGGAGATACTTTAGTGGCTTCTGTAAAACCAGGAGTCACAGAATTGGTACAACAACAGCTGAGTCCTTTACAAAACAAAGTAGAAGATGTGATTAAAAATGCAGACTCTTTGCTGGTTAATATCAATACCGTTTTAGATGGAAGGACCAAAAAAGACCTCAAGCAAAGCATAGAAAGCCTCAATATTCTTATTGCCAACACTCAAAAAGCAACAGCAGTGTTGTCAGATATTGTGGTGCTTAACAGAGGTGCTATTGAGGGAAGCATACAAAACTTAGACAGTTTTACAGAGAACCTCGCTTCAGTAACGGATTCAATTTCTAAAATGGGACTCACAAACACCTTTGCAAATTTGAGCCAAACGGCAGAAAAATTGAATGCTATTTTAGCAGGGGTAGAAAATGGCGAAGGAAGCCTTGGGAAACTTACCAAAGACACCGAAATGTATGATTATCTGACCCAGACTTCTAAAGAGTTGTCTCTTTTACTTCAGGATGTGCGATTAAACCCAAAGCGTTACATTAATGTATCTGTTTTTGGAAAAAAGCAAAAAGAGTACCAACTACCCATCAATGATCCAGCCAACCAAAACGATACAATTACCCCTAAAAACTAATATATGCAGTACATTCCCAATATGATTTTTGCCTTGATTTTAGTGCTTGGAATTGGATATTTTGTGCAAAACATCAGGCAACTGATCGCCAATATTAAACTGGGGAAAAAGCCAGTAGTAAAGGGAGACAAAAAAGAGCGTATTAAAAACGTAGCCTATATAGCTTTTGGCCAAAGTAAAATGTTTAAGCGTCCCATATCTGGATTGTTACACCTAGTGGTGTACTTAGGCTTTGTTATTATTAATATAGAAGTACTGGAGATTGTTTTAGACGGTTTGCTGGGTACTCATAGGCTTTTTGCTTTCTTGGGACCCATCTATGATGTGCTTATAGGGACATTTGAGATTTTTGCTGCCTTAGTGGTGGTAGCTGTTGCCTTTTTCTGGCTCAGAAGAAATGCCCTAAAATTAAAACGTTTTTGGAAACCAGAAATGACGGGATGGCCCAAAAACGACGCCAACTATATTTTATATATTGAATGGGTGCTCATGGGACTCTTTCTAACCATGAATGCAGCAGATTATCAATTACAGCTCATGGAAGCCGCTCATTATACTAAGGCAGGAGCATTTCCTGTAAGTAGTTTGTTGGCCCCTTTGTTTAACAACCTGTCAGAGACCAGCTTGATCCTGATAGAACGAGGCGCTTGGTGGCTACATATTTGCGGCATATTGTTCTTCTTAAATTATTTATATTACTCCAAACACCTTCATATTTTATTGGCTTTTCCAAACACCTATTTTGGAAAACTCACGCCTCAAGGGCAATTTGCCCACAATGAAACAGTGGCTAGAGAAGTGGCTATGATGATGGATCCTACTGCAGATCCTTTTGCTGCGCCTGCGGCCGATGCCCCACCACCAGAACGTTTTGGCGCTGCAGATGTGCAAGACCTCAATCAGATTCGATTGCTCAACGCCTATACTTGCACTGAGTGTGGCAGGTGTACTGATATGTGCCCCGCCAACCAGACCGGGAAAAAATTGTCTCCCAGAAAGGTCATGATGGACACCAGAGACCGTTTGGAGGAAGTTGGAAAAAACAGCAAGAAAAATAAAGGGGTATTTGTTCCAGACGGCAAACAACTCTTAGGGGATTATATCACCCCAGAAGAATTGTGGGCCTGTACCTCATGCAATGCCTGCGTAGAAGCTTGTCCTGTGAGTATAGACCCTTTATCCATTATCATGGAAATGCGTCAATACCTTGTCATGGAGCAATCTGCTGCCCCACTAGCATTAAATAATATGATGGGCAATATTGAAAACAACGGGGCTCCATGGCCTTATAACCAACAAGATAGGCTCTTATGGGCCCAAGAAAAATAAAGCTATGTCTGAAAATAGAATAGAAGTTCCCACTTTGGCTGCAATGGCTGCCGCAGGGAAGGAAGCAGAAATATTATTTTGGGTGGGTTGCGCTGGAAGTTTTGACGAGCGCGCCAAAAAAATCACCAAAGCATTTGTAAAGATTCTTCACAAGGCTGGCGTATCTTTTGCGGTATTGGGTGCAGAAGAAACCTGTTCGGGAGATCCTGCTAAAAGAGCCGGAAATGAATTTTTATTTCAGATGCAGGCGGCTACTAATATTGCCACCTTGAATGCTTATGGGGTTAAAAAAGTAGTCACGGCTTGCCCACATTGCTTTAACACCCTAAAAAATGAATACCCTGCCCTAGGGGGCACCTATGACGTCGTGCACCACACCCAACTCTTAAAAGATTTGATGGATCAAAATAGATTGAGTCTTGAAGGGGGCGTTTACAAGGGAAAGAAAATAACCTTTCACGATCCTTGTTATTTAGGAAGGGCCAATGGGGTCTACGAGGCACCCAGAGAACTGATTAAAAAATTAGATGCCCAGCTCGTAGAAATGAAAAACTGCAAGGAAAAGGGCTTGTGTTGTGGGGCAGGGGGTGCTCAAATGTTCAAAGATGCAGAGCCTGGAGACAAGGAAATTAATATTGCCAGAACGGAAGAAGCCTTAGAAACACAGCCGGATATAGTGGCCGCAGCCTGTCCTTTCTGCAACACCATGATGACAGACGGCGTAAAAAACAAAGAGAAGGAAAGCAGTGTAGCGGTCATGGATATTGCGGAGCTTATTGCTCAGGCTGGAGATCTTTAATATGGCTTCAAGGCCATTTTTTAAATTATTAAATATTTAATCTTTTATGTTAGTCCCTTTTTCAGAATTACCAGAAGATGCTCGAATCTGGATATATCAAAGTAATAGACCTTTCACTAATGAGGAAGCGGCAGCCGTTAAAGCGGCTTGTGAGGTTTTCTTATCAGGTTGGAC
>CAKZOR010000029.1 GCA_937136755.1 uncultured Flavobacteriaceae bacterium
AACAGTTCTAAAGCCAATATAACTTCTTGCAGTGTCTTGATATTCATAATCACGAGAACTTACTCGTAAGTAATACGCAACATCTTTCCATGATCCTCCACGAACCACTTTACGTCTTTCGTTGTTTAAAGACATATTAGGGTTTAAAGAAGAAACATATTCATAAGCGCCTGGGTCATAAGAAGATTCAGTCCACTCAGATACATTACCTGCCATATTGTACAGGTTGAAATCATTGGGTAAATAAGATTTTGCCTCTACAGCATACATCGCTTGATCTGCAGAGTAGTCCCCTCTTAAGGGTTTAAAGTTTGCTAAGAAACAACCGCGGTCGTTTAAAAGATATGGAGATCCCCATGGGTAAGTCCCTGCAGGAATTCCTCCTCTAGCAGCATATTCCCATTCAGCTTCTGTCGGTAATCTAAAACTATTCACTAATGGTTTCCCTTTTTGTTTTTGGTAAGAATTTTTATAGTGCGTTCTCCAGTTACAAAATGCTACAGCTTGTGTCCATGAGATACCCACAACTGGATAATCTAAATAAGCAGGATGCCAGAAGTAATCGTTATGCATAGGTTCGTTGTAAGAATAATTAAAGTCTTTGATCCAAACTGTTGTGTCTGGATAAATCTCTAATTCTTCTTTGTGTATAAAAGGCAATCTGTCGCGCATGCTAGGATCACTTTTTCTGGCTTGGGCTGCAGCTTCTGCATCAAACCAAGAATATTGATACTTTAATTTTCTAACGTCAATTTTCATTTCGCCATTGTACCAAACTTCTGGAGGTAAATAAAGGCTATCCATTACTTCAACATAGTCTAAATCAACATAGCTGTTTGGGTCGTATTCTACATCTTGATCCCAGTTTAAAGGACGTCCTAAAAGAGGTTCCCCTGTTTCTGGATCAATATAGTTTTCACGCATGTACTTTTGGAATGGGGTCATGTCTGCAGTATCTGCATCTTTAAAGGCAAATTCACCGATCCCTTCACCTGCATTACCGTCTTCGCCTAGACCATTTTCGTCAGCTTTGCGCGCTAACATGGCTAGAGCTACAGAGTCTCTTACCCAATAAACAAATTGTTTGTATTCACTGTTAGTGATTTCGGTTTCATCCATATAAAAAGAACGGACTGTAACAGTTTTAGCAGGTGCGTTTTTTAACTGTGCTACATCGTCGTCTTGTTTACCCATGATAAAAGCACCCCCTTCTACAAGGGTCATACCGTAGGGCTTTTCAGGGAACCATTTCTTCTCTTTTACACCGATAAGTTCTCCACGCTTGTTTCCACAGCTGTAGATCAACATCATCGCAAAAATGAAAACAATAATTTTTTTCATATAGTCTTTTAACGTGGGGTGGTCAAATATATTTTATCTAATGCTAATTTTTTCTTAAAAAAATTTAATGTCCATCCTTTTTATCAATCACACTCTCTTAGATGCCCTCCACCAGCGATCTGGCAATACATCACTGCACGCATCTAAATAATCTTGATGTGTGCAAGATAATAACGTACTTCTTTTATTTTTATTATCTAAATAGTTTTCTGTTCGCATTTCCATCCACCATCTTTGGCTTTTATTACTTTTAAAGAAAATTAATTCTCTATCTGACATTTGGACGGAATACCTTGTAAAACCTTGACTTGTCGCTACTGGATATTCATCAAAACGATTATTTACACCTTCTACAAAATACCAAATAATTTGTGCTAACAATTTATGAAAAATAGTAGAGTTAGGTAAATCAAAGCACCCTAAAACACTAATTCTATCACTAATTCCAGCATATCTAGACATGGCACAAATGGTTCTACTGTCAATCCCATTGGGCATCCCTTGCGGGAAAGTACCATCGGCGAGACCACTTAAAACTTTCATGTCAAAGCTTGCAATATCTGCTTCTCTAAAGACGGGTTCAGTTTTTTCTGGATGATCTAGAACATGACCTAAACGAAATGCTTCAAAAAATAACTTGTCTATAAGGTCTAATTCTTCTTGTGCAATTAGATAAGATTGATAGCCCAAGTTTGTAAAATTAAACAGCTTACTAGGGTTCTGCATGATGATTTCACTCATGTAAGATCGCCCAGATATTAATTCTTCTTCTTGCGAAAAATCAAAACGATTGTCAACAGAAACAATATTTACCCATTGACTTGATTGCTCAAAAGAACGGTATAAGGCTACGGTTAAGTCTTGGCTTCCTCCTAAAAAAATTGGAATAATATTTAACTGCCTTAAATGTGTAGCTATGGCAGACAAGGCGAAATAAGTATCTTCTGGGGTATCACCAGAGGGTAGATTACCTAAATCTGCAACTTTAACATGCCAGTTTCCAGGATAAAGTTGATAGAATTCTCTTCTAAAAGCATCTGTGTCATACTCCATAACGGGGTAATAACTATTTCTACTTTCTTGAATCCCAATAATGGCAATTTTAATTTCCTTTAAATCTGGAAAGCCTAACTTCTCTGTATGAACTTGAATAGATTTTCCCAATACTTGATTAGGCATTAGGGTAGCTACTCCTAATACGGTATCATCTACAGGGGTGAGAAAATCAAAGCTCATTTATTTCTTAGTTTTTCGTTTAGTAGCGGCCTTTTTCTTTTTTGGCTTTTTAGCCTCTAAACGTTTAATGGCTTCTTCCAGGGTGATTTTTGTAGGATCAATGTCTTTCGATAATTCTATTTTGAGTTTTCCTTGAATGATATTCGATCTTCCCCAGCGGGCTTTTTCTACTCGAATACCTTCTTCTTCCCAATTGTGAACAATCTTATCTTTTTCTTTTTGGATTTTATCCTCGATCAAAGTAACTAGATCTTCATCACTCAAATTATCAAAATCATATTTTTTATTCACGTTTATAAATAGCCCATTCCATTTTATAAAAGGACCAAAACGACCTGTCCCTTTAGTTACCTCTAGGTTATCATAATAAGCGATTGGAGCGTCTGCTTTTTGCTTCTCAACAATAAGCTCAACAGCCCTATCAAAGGTAACATCCATAGCACTCTCACCTCTATCCATTGAAACAAAAGCCTCACCAAACTTAATGTAAGGTCCAAATCTACCCACGTTAGCTAAAACTTCTTTTCCCTCATAAGTACCTAACTCACGAGGTAGTTTAAATAAATCCAACGCCTCCTGAAAAGTAATTGTACCCAGTGATTGGTCTGGCAAAAGGCTAGCAAATACCGGTTTTTCGTCGTCGTCTGCGTGGCCAATTTGTGCCATAGCACCAAACCTACCCAAACGCACAATAAGGGGTCTTCCAGATTTAGGATCCTTTCCTAAAAGCCTTTCTCCAGAAGCCCTATCTGCATGCTCCTCTACATTGAGCACTTTGGGATGAAAGTCACTGTAGAAGCTTTTCATCACTTTTTTCCAATCTTCCGTGCCTTGCGCTATGTCATCGAAGTTCTCTTCTACTTTAGCCGTAAAATGATAATCCATAATAGAAGAAAAGTGATCCACTAAAAAGTCATTCACAATCATACCTATATCAGTGGGGACCATTTTACCCTTGTCAGAGCCAACATTCTCAGAAAGCGTACTCACTTTTAAGGTATCTTGGGAGAGTACCAACTGCTGGTAAGGCCTTGCCGTTCCTTCAATAGACCCTTTTTCCACATATCCCCTATTTTGAATGGTAGATATGGTTGGTGCATATGTAGAAGGTCTTCCAATACCCAACTCCTCCAGCTTCTTCACTAAAGAGGCTTCTGAATACCTGTAAGGAGGCCTAGAGAAACGTTCAGTAGCCGTAATATTTTGATAATCCAAGCTTTCAGATAGGTTCATTGCTGGCAACATACCCTCTTGCTCTTCCTGATCCTCGTCGTCTACTCCCTCTAAATAAACCTTCAAAAAACCTTCAAAAGTAATGACCTCTCCACTGGCTGTGAATTGTTCCTTATGGGTGTTGGCCGCAATTTTAACATTGGTTCTCTCTAATTCAGCATCTGACATTTGAGACGCCAAGGTACGCTTCCAAATAAGGTCATATAATTTGGCTTGATCCCTATCACTCACTGGATTTTGAACCATCATATTTGTAGGTCTAATTGCCTCGTGAGCCTCTTGAGCCCCTTTGGTCTTACCCCTAAAATCTCTCGGATGAGAGAAAGATTTTCCATAATTCTCTATAATCGCAACAGCAGCAGCTTCTTTTGCCTCTTTAGAAAGATTCACACTATCTGTTCTCATGTAGGTAATGTGACCTGCTTCGTAAAGCCTTTGGGCAACTTGCATTGTTTTAGACACTGAAAAATATATTTTTCTAGACGCCTCTTGTTGCAATGTTGATGTAGTAAATGGTGCAGCAGGTGATTTTTTTGCCGGTTTCTTCTCTAATTGAGCAACCGAGAAATCTGCCCCAATATTTTGGTTTAAAAATTCCGCTGCAGACCCTTCACTAGAAAAAGTCTTGTATATTTTTGCCGAAAACAAAACACCCGCTTGGGTCTTGAATTGGGCAGTGATTTTAAAGGAAGCTTCTGGATTAAAGGAGTCAATTTCTCTTTCCCTTTCAACAATAAGCCTAACGGCTACTGACTGAACCCTCCCAGCAGAAAGGCCTGGTTTAATTTTTTTCCACAATACAGGAGACAGTTCATAACCCACCAAACGATCTAAGACACGCCTGGCCTGTTGCGCGTTTACAAGGTTGTAATCTATCTCTCTCGGATGTTGAATCGCATGTTGTACCGCAGATTTTGTAATAGAGTTAAATACGATCCTTTTTGTTTTGGCTTTATCTAATTTTAGCGTTTCTGACAAGTGCCAAGAAATCGCTTCTCCCTCACGGTCCTCATCACTAGCCAGCCAGATAGTCTCAGCTTTATTAGCCAGCTGTTGTAATTGTTTCACCAGTGCTTTCTTATCCGTGGAAACTATGTACTTTGCATCAAAATCATCATCCACTGCTACCCCCAATTCCTTGGACGGAAGATCCGCAATATGCCCATAACTTGAGGCTACTTTGAAATCAGGTCCTAAAAATTTTTCTATGGTTTTGGCTTTTGCCGGGGACTCTACAATTACTAAATTCTTTGCCATTGATCGTATTTATGGTGACAAAAGTAGGTCAATTTTTTTATTTTAAAAGGCCTCAGGCGCATCTGTTTTAAATAATACCTTTAAATAAGACCCTACTAAGAGCCAAAAAATCCATGACAAAATGTCACAAATTTGATTTTAGTACTATCTTTGTAAGCCATTAAAAAATAGCGCTTAGCCCCTATGGAAAAAACTATTGATCCAAGCATACAAGGAACCACTTTGAAATTAGACCTTCAAGGCTCAAACGAAAAAAAACTCTACTTAGAGAGTTATGGTTGCGCCATGAATTTTTCAGATTCTGAAGTAGTCGCTTCTATATTAGCCTCTGAGGGATACAACACTACAGAGGTCTTGGAAGAAGCAGACCTGGTGCTCATTAATACTTGCTCTATAAGAGACAAAGCAGAACAAACCGTAAGAAAACGTTTGGAGAAATTTCAGGCTGTGAAACGCAGCAATCCTCAAATGAAAGTAGGGGTATTAGGATGTATGGCAGAGCGGCTCAAAACAAAACTACTCGAAGAAGCAAAAATTGTAGATATGGTGGTAGGGCCAGACGCCTACAAAGACATCCCTAATCTTCTAAAAGAAGTAGAAGCTGGAAGAAATGCAGTCAATGTGATTTTATCCAAAGAAGAAACCTACGGAGATATTGCTCCTGTGAGATTGGCGAGCAATAAAATTACCGCTTTTGTTTCCATCACCAGAGGCTGCGACAATATGTGCACCTTTTGCGTGGTGCCCTTCACCAGAGGCAGGGAAAGATCTAGAGACCCACACTCCATTATGCAAGAGATACAGGACCTTTGGTCCAAAGGCTATAAAGAGGTTACCCTTCTTGGGCAAAATGTAGACAGTTATCTTTGGTATGGAGGTGGTTTAAAAAAAGACTTCAATAAAGCCTCGCAAATGGCTCAAGCCACCGCACTAAACTTTTCTCAGTTGTTAGAAAAAGTAGCCCTAGGATTTCCTGAAATGAGAATTCGCTTTTCAACCTCTAATCCTCAAGACATGACCCTAGATGTGGTAAAAACTATGGCAGCACATGCTAATATTTGCAAACACATTCATCTGCCTGTTCAAAGTGGCAGCAACAATATTCTAAAAGCCATGAACCGCCAACACACAAGAGAAGAGTATATGGCTCTTGTAGACAACATTAGATCTATAATACCAGACTGTGCTATTTCTCAAGATATGATTATTGGCTTTCCTAATGAAACTGAAGCAGACCACAAGGACACCCTGAGTCTTATGGAGTATGTGAAATATGATTTTGGCTATATGTACTCTTACTCAGATAGGCCTGGAACCTCAGCCGGAAAAAATTTAACAGACAATATACCTGAGGCGCTAAAAAGTAAAAGGCTTGCAGAGGTCATTGCCTTGCAGCGCGAACATGCTGCCATGCACACTCAAAATAGGGTGGGTAAAATTGAAACTGTACTAGTTGAGGGAGTTTCAAAAAAATCAGACCAAGATCTTATGGGTAGAAACAACTATAATGCTGTAGTGGTATTTCCCAGGGAATCTTATAATATTGGCGATCTAGTGGCCGTAGAAATTACGGACTGCACTTCGGGAACCCTATTAGGAAAAGCCATTTCACACACCAAACTTTCATAGTAATGGAAAACGTACAAGCCATTAAACAAAGATTTGAAATTATTGGAAATGATCCTGGTCTAAACAGGTCATTGGAGAAAGCAATTCAAGTAGCACCTACAGATATTTCCGTATTGGTTACAGGAGAAAGTGGGGTAGGAAAAGAATCTATCCCCAAAATTATTCATGGCCTTTCACACAGGAAACACGCAAAATATATTGCAGTTAACTGTGGGGCAATTCCGGAGGGCACTATTGACAGTGAACTTTTTGGTCATGAAAAAGGTGCTTTTACAGGCGCTACAGCAACCAGAAGTGGCTACTTTGAGGTAGCAGACGGCGGAACTATTTTTTTAGATGAAGTAGGAGAATTGCCTTTAACAACACAGGTAAGACTTCTCAGGGTATTAGAAAATGGTGAGTTTTTGAAGGTTGGGTCCTCACAAGTGCAAAAAACCAATGTGAGAATAGTGGCGGCAACGAATGTAGAAATGGCAAAAGCCATTCAAGAAGGTAAATTCAGAGAAGATCTTTATTACCGATTAAGCACTGTAGAAATAGGAGTGCCTCCGTTACGCACCAGAAAAGAGGACATTCATCTTTTATTTAGAAAATTTGCATCGGACTTTGGACAGAAATATAAAATGCCCACCATCAGACTTTCAGAGGAAGCCATAGAAATGCTTATAAAATATAGATGGCCTGGTAATATTAGACAACTCAGAAACATTGCAGAACAAATATCGGTATTAGAATCTTCTAGAGAAGTCAATAGCGAAACACTGCAGTCCTACCTCCCCCATGTAAACAGCAGTCAATTACCCGCTGTAATTGGCTCTGAAAAACAATCAAGTGATTTTTCTAATGAAAGAGAAATTCTCTATAAGGTACTCTTTGACATGAAAGGGGATTTAAATGACTTAAAAAAACTGACCCTAGAGTTATTAAAAGGAAAAGATGGGGCTGCTGTGCAAAAAGAAAACGACAACCTAATCCGAAAGATTTACGGAAAAGAATCTCAAAAATCTTCTCCATTAGAAGCGCTGTCTGCTTATGGTGAAAATGAAGATAGTTATGAAGAAGAAACACTGTCAGAAAACAATTATGAAGCGCTCCCTTCTAAACCAATACTAGCCCTTCAAAATAGCACTTCTGAAAAAGACTCCCTGACTGATTTGTCTCCCTCGGATAAGTATCATTTCGCAGAAGAAATTGAAGAAGAAGAAACCCTATCTTTACATGACAAAGAAATTGAGCTCATTATAAAAGCCTTAGAGCGCAATAAAGGAAAAAGGAAATTAGCTGCATCTGAACTAGGTATTTCAGAAAGAACACTTTATAGAAAAATTAAACAATACAACCTCTAATGGGATATTATTTATTCAAAACGCTTAGATTAGAAATTAAAATTGTACTAATCCTAATAATCGCATTATCATTAAACGGCTGTGGGATTTACAATTTCACAGGAGGAAATGTAGGAACGGCAAAAACATTTCAGGTAAACTTTTTCCAAAATTATGCTTCAGACAATCCTGGATCTACCATAGAACCCGGCTTAGACAACACCTTTACACTGGCCCTACAGGATTTTATACAAAATCAGACCAGTCTAGACCTCACTAATACCAACGGAGATCTTGTTTACGAGGGAGAAATTGTAGAGTTTAGGGTGTCTCCAATGTCTGCTACTGCGCAACAAACTGCGGCTCAAAACAGGTTAACTATAGGGATAAATGTACGTTTCTACAACACGACTAAAGAAGACGCAGATTTTGAAAAAAGATTTTCATTTTTTTATGACTATCCTGCAGATTCCATGCTAGACAGTGTTAAAAATGACGCTTTTGACGCTATTTTTGAGAGAATCCTTCAAGATATTTTTAGTGCTTCTTTAGCAGATTGGTAAACCGCTAACAAGCATTTAAAGGGAAACTCCTTATATTAGACGCATGCAAGTATCTCGTTTTACAGCACTCTTAGAAAACCCCTTAGACATTAGTCAAGACACAGACATTGCTGCATTGAAGCAAATTGTGGAAACATATCCCTATTTTCAGGCAGCTAGGGGAATGGAATTAATAGGCTTAAAAAATAGCAACAGTTTTAAATACAATGCAGCTTTAAAAAAGCATGCGGCCTACACCTCCGATCGCTCTTGGCTTTTCGAGATTATTACACAAGAAGCTTTTAACAAATCAAAAAACACGGACCAGTCCATTGAGACCTCGTCAACTGACGAAACAGTAAATTCGTCTAAAGAACTTACTGACATAGACACTAGTGCGCAAAGAGATACTAAAGCGCAGTACACGGACCAAACTTCTGATGAGGCGCACAAAGTTTCTGAGGCTCAAGAGACAAGCATGTCTTCTCTCGAACTAGGAAAACCCTTAGAATTTAATAAAAACGACAGATATTCCTTTGAAGAATGGCTTCAGTTGAGTACTAAAAAATCTTTAGATACAAAAAGTAAAAAAGAGGAGACAAACACCTCTGAAAAAAACAAAAAAGCAGCTAAAATGGCACAGATAAATGCATTTATAGCTACAAATCCAAAGATTAGCCCGCCTTTACCAAGCACAGAAAAAATAACGATTAAAGATGCTGAAAAAATAAACAAAGAAGCATTAATGACAGAGACATTAGCCAGGGTTTACTTAGAACAAAAAAAATATAAAAAAGCCCTTCAGGCCTATAAAATATTAAGTTTGAAATATCCAGAAAAAAATAGTTTCTTTGCAAGCCAAATTAAAGTGGTACAAAAATTAATTAAAGAGAATAAATAGTCATGAGTACATTTACCATATTTCTAATCCTGATCCTTATTGTTAGTGTTTTACTAATGCTTGTTATTATGGTACAAAACCCTAAAGGTGGAGGATTGTCTTCTTCATTAGGAGGAGGTTCTAGCCAGGTAGTTGGAGGTGTCAAAAAAACAGGCGACTTTTTAGACAAAAGTACTTGGACACTTGCCACGCTTTTAATCGTTTTAATATTACTTTCTAACGTAGCCTTAAAAGGAAATTACGCTGGTGCAGACTCTAAGCTTTTAGATACTGAAATAAACACAACAGCTCCAGAAGTACTCCTTGAAGAAGCGGAGGAAGTTCCTGTAGAAACTTTAGAGGCACCTGCAGCAGCTGAAGAAACTCAAGAGTAAAAAATATAAAGACCTAGGGTCTTATTAAATTCTAAAATGCCAGCTTATGACAAGCTGGCATTTTTTTTTGCGATTTTGTCATAAAAATGAATTGGCACAATTTATGTCTATAATTGGAAGTAAAATTAAATTTTTTAAATAATTATATTATGGCTAAAATTAACATTAAACCATTGGCAGACAGGGTGCTGATTGCGCCTATGGCCGCAGAAACACAAACAGCTTCTGGGATATACATACCAGATACTGCTAAAGAAAAACCTCAAAACGGTAAAGTAATCGCTGTTGGTCCTGGAACCAAAGATGAAAAAATGACCGTAAAAGTTGGTGACACTGTACTATACGGAAAATATGCAGGCACAGAACTTAAGCTAGAAGGAACGGATTATATGATGATGCGAGAAAGCGACATTTTAGCAATTGTTTAATTAGAAACGAAACAGAATCATGGCAAAAGACATTAAATTTGATATTGACGCAAGAGACGGCTTAAAAAGAGGCGTAGACGCACTTGCAAATGCAGTAAAAGTAACCTTAGGACCAAAAGGAAGAAACGTAATTATCAGTAAATCGTTTGGTG
>CAKZOR010000030.1 GCA_937136755.1 uncultured Flavobacteriaceae bacterium
ATTGTCAGGCATTCCAACCAAATGATATCCAATACCTAAGGCAATATGGACCTCTATAGTAATGGTTACTGCGCTAATTCCAAATACTGCGCTCCCATAAAGTTTTGTAAGCATCTTATATGATTTTTCAATAAGGTACCTAAAAGTATCTAGGGGGAAGAGACTACTCTACATAAAGCGAACTGACTGGGATGAATGAATTTTATACTTGAATGATATAGGGGAATTTTATAATTGATTTATAAAGAAGAATTATAGAAAAGAATTACAGAGTTGAATTATTTAGCGGGTTTTAAAATCAATTTAGAAGACTGGTTTTTAATTTCTTCTTTATTGAGTAGCAAAGTTCTAAAACCACCATTTCTGTAAAGCTGTGCCTGATCTTCATAGTGAGCGCTAAATGGATTCCCTGATTGCCCAGTAGGCAAAATTCCTAGGGCGTGTTCTATGTCTGAGAAATCAATCACCCTTCTGGTAGAAGGACCTTGATTCGCTTTAAAGCCGCCAGATTCAGTATAACTAAAACCAGTATTATTAATGACCTCCTTAGATCCGCTAATAGGAAAAGGACCCACATTAAAAAAGCTTCTCAAAGCCGCTATTTTTCCTATGGGATGTTCGTGCTCTACGCTGTGAATTTTACCCCAATTCCATTGCTTTGGATCATTTCCAAAACCATCAGTAAGGTCTTTAAAAGCTATTTTAAAAGAAGATTTAAGCAAGTCAGTTTTAGTTTCAATTTCAACGGTATTGATGTTGTCAAACCAAATGCTTTCTGCCTTTTTAGCCATTGGCGCAATAGTCCTTTTAAAAAAATGTGTAGATTGAATGGCTTTAAATTGGGTTTCTCCTAACTCATCTAAAAACACTGCCTTTAGAAAATAATATTCCCACTTATGAAATAAAGCAGCTGCTGTGGTGGCTTCGGGATAATCACCTTCCCAAGATTGCAAATCATTATAGGCCCATTGCTCAACTTCACCTAAAGAAGTAAAAAAGGAGGAATCTTCTTTTAGAGCCCTATTAAAGTCTGCAATAATTTCAGGATTTACTGAGGAGGTGTGGTCTAAAATCATCTCTGAAACACTAGACTTATCCCAATCATCTTTTGGATCCAAAAGTGTTACAATTCTCTTGGCCCTGTTTTCTGGCAAATAATAGCCAGGGTATGTTTCTCCCGAGGGGAATAAGGGCGCATTATTAGCAGAATACACATAGTTCCAAGAGGGGTTTTCAGACATAGGGTTTTCAGAAAAATCTGTAAATCTTATTTTTTCTTGCGCTGCAGTGGAACCGTCTAAAATAAATTTAGAAGAGGTGCCAGATGGAAGTTCATAAAGTGCTGCTGTGGCCCACCAAGCAATATTTCCTTCCCTATCTCCATACATCACATTAAGGCCAGGTGCATGTATATTGGGTAAAGCTGCTTTGAATGAATTCTTGTCTGCTGCATGAGATATGCTATACAGGGCATTGAGGACTTTATTGGGTCTTTGGGTGTACACCCAAGACATACTTAAAGGTTTGTCTAATGTCAAGCCATCAATAACATCATTCATTAAAGGACCGTGAAGGGAAGATTTAACTTGAAAAGTAATTGGATTGGCATCTTTGACTTTAATCTGCTTTTCTTGTATTTGTAATGGGAGCCACTCCCCTTCATACAAATAAGTATTGGTATCTGTTATATGGGATGTAGTCTGATAAAAATCAATGTCGTCGTTCTCAAACATGGTAAGTCCATAGGCCATTTTTCTATTGTGCGCTAAAAGAGGAAATGGAATTCCAGCCAAATGATACCCATAGTTTTCATATTGAGGGGTCTCAATATGTGCTTCAAACCATACAGAAGGCTGTGCATAGCCAATATGAGGATCATTGGCAAAAATAACTGCCCCATTTTTAGTTTTTTCTGCACCAATGACCCAGGCATTACTACCAATAAATTGTGGTGCAGGTACTTTTTCTAATAGCGTTGCTATTTGGTCTTCTACAGCGGTAAAAACAGGAATAGATACCGTATTGGGATCAAAATCAATCTCTAAATCATTGAGATAATCAGTACCAAGTGTATGGTATATATTAGATAAAAGAGGATCTGTCCTTTGGGCTACAGCAAAACTAAAAGACATATAGCCAAGGGTATTGTATATGTCCTTTAATTCAAAAAGTGTTTTTTCCAATCCTGTTAAATAGAATTCCACAGGTGTTGTTCCGTCAGTAACAAATTTATTTACCCCCTCTAAATAAGCCAAGGAAAGTTTGTATTCAGGGCTAGATGTATCTAATTGAGCTACAGCCTTTTCACTAGATGCATCTATCCCTAAGGTAAGAAAAAGACGGTCTGTTTCTATTAAATCAGATCCAAAGAGTTCAGAAAGCCTCCCAGAGCCAATTCTTCTGAGTACTTCCATTTGCCAAAGCCTGTCTTGAGCATGGACATAGCCCAGAGATTTAAAGGCGTCTTCTTCTGTCTGTCCATAAATATGGGGGACCCCATAGGTGTCATAATACACTTGAACATCCTCTTTCAATCCATCTAAATACTTTGTCCCTTTGTAATCTGGGGCCATTGATTGTACCGAAATCACTACAACAATTAAAAATACAAAGGCAATAAGCACTATTGAGACTAAAATTCTTTTGATGTTTTTCATAATAGTATAATCAGGTCAGTATAGATAATATCCTATTGGTTAAGGGCGTCTAAAAGCCATTGTTTGTAAGTCGGTATGTCTGTATATTGAATGGCTGGTGCCAATACTTCTAATGATGGAGACAAAAGCACATAGTAAGGCTGTGAAGCTGCATTAAAATTAACGGTCTGAAATGTTCCCCATTTTTGACCAATCGTTTCAATAGGTTTTTGCCTACCGCTTGGATAGGTGAACATAAATTGGTCTGAAAGGGGTAGCGTTTTACGATCATCTACATAAAGAGATATAAGCACAAACTCTTCATTAATCAAAGAGAAAACCGTCGGATCACTCCAAACGTTTTCTTCCATTCTCCTACAATTCACACAAGCCCAGCCCGTGAAATCTAATAGAATAGGTTTATTTTCTTCTTGAGCAACACGCCAGCCTGTCTCAAAATCCTTGTAGCAATTTAGTCCTAAAGGACAGTCAGTTTCTTGGGCGTAAACACTGTAAAAACTTGGGGGAGGAAAACCGCTTAACCAAGCTAAATCTTGTTTTTTGAAAATTCCCAATAATAAAAACGACCCAAAAACTATGGATCCGACAATCCAAGGAAATCTAGACCAATGAATGGGCTTTTTTACCTTATCAAATACCCCTAATAGATAAGCGGCCAATCCAATAGACAGCAACAACCAAATTCCTAAGAAGATTTCCCGCTTAAGAATACCCCAGTGCCCTACTAAATCTGCATTGGATAAAAACTTAAACGCCAGCCCTAATTCTAGAAATCCCAAAAACACCTTGACGGTGATCATCCAGCCTCCTGATTTGGGTAAACCACTCAATAAACCAGGGAACAAGGCAAACAAGGCAAAAGGCAAAGCCAGTGCCAATCCAAAACCAAACATTCCTACCGTTAAATTAGTCGCTACATCTCCACCAGCTAAGGTAGTACTCCCTAAGAGACCTCCTAAAATAGGTCCTGTACACGAAAAAGAGACTAAGGCAAGTGTGAGTGCCATAAAAAACACTCCAACAACGCCACCAATTCTTGAGGCTGAAGCATCTATTTTATTGCTCCATGAGGCAGGCAAATTCAATTCATAAAAACCAAAAAATGACCCTGCGAAGAATATAAATATGACAAAAAACAAGAGGTTTAACCAGATATTTGTGGCTATGGTGTTTAAAATTTGTGCGTCTAAAGAATTAAATAAATGAAAGGGAAGTGACAGTAAAACATAAATTAAAACTATAAAAAAACCATACCATAGCGCATTTGCAATTCCTTTTCTTTTGTTATCAGAACTTTTAGTAAAAAAAGATACTGTCAATGGAATCATAGGAAAAACACATGGCGTTAGTAGTGCAATAAAACCGCCCAACATGCCCAATAAAAAAATCTTTCCCCAACCATTCACACCTTCTGTGGCCTCTTTATTAATTAATGAACCCAAACGATCTTTGGCTTTAAGATCCAAAATTAAAGCTGTTGTTTTTTCTTGATCAGAATTATTGATAGTAGCTGCCTGTGCTGTAACTTCTTTTCCGGTTTCCAAATCAACCGTAAAGCGAACGATATTAGGAATGCAAACTTCTTTACATACTTGATAATCTATTGAAAATGAAATTTCTGAAAGCCCTTTGTCCTTAATTTTTACAACTTGTTTAAAGGTCACACTATCTTTAAAAAAAATCTCTGTGACATTAAAAACATCAGAATATTCGCTATATGTTTGACTCTCTTCTGTATTGCCCAACAACAAAAAAGAGTTGTTCTGATTGTCATAATTAAAAATAGCCGGTTGAGACCCACCCTCAGGGGAATATTGAGAATACAAATGCCAGTCTTTTTCAATAGTCCCAATTAATGAAATTACATATATACTGTCATTTTCTTTGGCTACAGATGGCGCCCACTGTACAGGGTCTTCAGTAGCAGACTTTGGGAAAGAAAAATCTTGACCAAATACTGTTTCATTTACGCAAATGAATAAAAAAGCAAAAAAGAGTATTTTTCTTATAAAATTTTGATACATAATGATTTATCTGCATTTAATTTTGAAACAAACCGTCTATCTGCCCTATGTCCAACGACCCATATAATCTGATCCTTTGCGTCTGTTAACAACCAAATAGAATTCTTTGAAATTACATTTATTTTTTGATCCCTTAAAAACTTTGAGACCCTCTTTTTTCCTTTCATCCCATTGGGATAGAATACATCGCCTTCTTTTGGGTGCCTGAGTTGTAACGGATA
>CAKZOR010000031.1 GCA_937136755.1 uncultured Flavobacteriaceae bacterium
CTTCTGTTGGCGGTTTTTACCCTATTGGTGTTAATCAACACGCCATCACTATTTTTAGAAAGCGTATTCTGATCATTAGAAGCTGTGGTAAAACCTACATTCACATTGGGTTCAAAACTGATCACCAAATCCTTGGTTAAATTGAACTCCAAATCTGCAGAACCCCTATTGTTTTGGTTGGTCCCTTTAAAGCTGGAGGTTCGCTCTGTAAAAAACCTGCTGTCAGGAAGGATATTCTCTCTAAAGGAAGCTTCGTCGTTATAGGAATCTGAATAAGAAAAGAAATGATTTCCGGCTACTTCATAGGCGCCTTTTTTAGCATCGGCGTAGCTAGCCCCTACTGTAGAAGAAGTAGCAATCCCTTGACCAAAACCAAAATTAATTCCACCAACACTAAAACCACCGCCAAAATTTCTTCTGCTCGAACCACCGCCTCCAAGCATATCAAACACCTCATCATAAGAAAAGCCTGCATTGTTAATGTTATTGCTACTCGCTAAAACGCTCACGCGCTGTTTGTTTTTAAAATAATTGAGTAAGCCATTTAATTGGTAACGCTCATCTGTTCCATACCCTCCTGCCATTCGAGTCAGATAGCCCTTATTTTTGTCTTCTTTAATGGTGAGGTTTATGGTCTTATTCTCACTTTGAGCGTCGTCTCCAGTGCGTTCTTCTGTTTTTGTTTTGGTATTGGTAATCTGGATCTTGCTGATAATATCTTTGGGCAGACTCTTTGTGGCTACCTTGGGATCTTTACTGAAAAATACCTGTCCATTGACCAGTACCTGATCTACCTCTTGACCGTTGACTGTAATGGTTCCGTTAGCGTCAATGGCCACTCCAGGAAGCTTTCTAAGCACATCTTCCACCGTTGCATCTGGTCTAGTTTTAAAGGAATTGGCATTGAACTCTAGAGTGTCTTTTTTTACTGCTATTGGAGCACGCTCCCCGGACACCAAAACTTCTCCTAATTGTTCCACTTGTTCCTCCAAGTACAAACTACCCATTTCAAGAGTTGTGGCCATTTTAATCTCTTTTTTAAGGGTTTTATACCCATTAAAAGTGGCATAAAAAAATAGCGTGGTTTCAGTTGTTTTACCTTCTATAATAAAACTACCGTCTGTATCGGTAATACTGTATGCGACCAAAGTAGAATCTGCTTTGGTTTCTACATAAACGGTAGCAGCGTCTAATGGACTTTTAAGCTGTGCGTCTAGCAGTTTCCCTTTGATGGTAAACTCTTGGGCTTGAAGAGAAAAAAAACTACAAAAAAGCAATGATAAAAAAAGAAATCTTAAGCGCATGGGATTGATTTTGTAAAAACCATTAGGTCGCGGCAAAAATAACTCCAAATGCTGCTTTGGAACCTATATTAACATAAGTTTAAGAATGCTCCACCGCATTTCTAAGCACGAAATCGGGGGTTAAACGATACATAAAAGAATCACTCACTAGCTTTTAACGCCTGAGTGCTGCTTATTTTTTTCTCATGAAAATAGAGATGGGCACTCCTGAAAAGTTGTAGTGCTCTCTAATTTTATTTTCCAAATAACGTTTGTAAGGCTCTCTAACGTATTGGGGCAAATTACAAAAAAATGCAAACTGAGGATAAGGAGTAGGCAACTGAGTACAGAACTTAATCTTTACGTACTTTCCTTTATAAGCTGGTGGTGGATAGTGCTCAATGAGGGGCAACATAAACTCATTAAATTTCCTAGTTGGGATTTTTCTAGACCTATTTTCATACACCTCAACAGCAGTCTCAATAGCTTTAAAAATACGTTGTTTGGTGAGCACCGACATAAAGATAATAGGCACATCTACAAAAGGAGAAATGGCTTCTTGTATTCTTTGGGTGTACGCCTTAACGGTATTGGTTTCCTTGTCCTCTACCAAATCCCACTTATTCACTAAAATGACAATCCCTTTGTTGTTTCTTTGAGCCAACCAGAAAATATTTTCTACCTGTCCGTCAAACCCACGGGTAGCGTCTAAGATTAAAATACAAACATCTGAATGCTCAATGGCGCGAACCGAACGCATGACAGAATAAAACTCAAGATCTTCTTTCACTTTGGCTTTCCTTCTAATACCTGCAGTGTCTACCAGGTTGAATTCAAAACCAAAACGGTTGTAACGGGTGTCTATACTATCTCTTGTTGTACCAGCTATATCTGTTACAATATATCTATCTTCTCCAATAAGAGCATTGATAAAAGAAGATTTTCCAGCGTTTGGACGCCCTACTACGGCAAACCTTGGAAGGATCTCTTCCTCTTTTTGTTCTACTTCCTCAGGTAAAGCCAACACAAGAGCGTCTAACAATTCTCCTGTACCACTTCCATTAATACTAGCAATGGTGTAATAATCTCCCAAACCAAGGTTGTAAAACTCTACAGCCTCTTCAATTCTTCTAGCGTTGTCTACCTTATTTACCGCTAATAATACTGGTTTTTTAACACGCCTGAGTAATTTAGCCACATCTTCATCCATCCCTGTGACCCCTGTTTCTACATCTACCATGAAAATAATGGCGTCTGCTTCATCAATGGCCAGCTCTACCTGTTGGTCAATTTCTTTTTCAAAAACATCGTCACTACCCAGAACATAACCACCAGTGTCTATGACAGAAAACTCCCTTCCATTCCAATCACTTTTACCGTAGTGACGGTCTCTAGTCACCCCACTAACCGCGTCTACAATGGCTTCTCGCCTTTGAATTAAACGGTTAAAAAAGGTAGACTTTCCTACATTTGGTCTTCCAACAATGGCTACAATAGCACTCATATTCTTAAATTTGTTGCAAAAGTACTACTTAATTTTTAAGGAATACCCATTGCGATTAGGCAAGTGTGAGATAATAATTTCTAGCAGAAGGGTTTAGCCCCTATTTTTGGTGGTAACCAAAACGGCGTAATTGATGGGAATTACTCCGCCAATTCTTGTTTACCTTAACGTATAGCTCAATGTGCACCTGCTTGTCAAAAAACTTCTCCAAGTCTTTTCTGGCTTCCATTCCTACGCGTTTTAATGCAGCGCCTTTGTGGCCAATAATAATACCCTTTTGAGAATCGCGTTCCACCATTATAACAGCGCGCATTCTAATAATGTCATCGTCTTCTAGGAACTCCTCTGTTTCTATCTCTACGGCATAGGGGATTTCTTTTTTGTAGTGTTGTAATATTTTCTCCCTAATGGTCTCATTGACAAAGAAACGTTCGGGCTTATCGGTCAGTTGGTCCTTTGGATAATATGCAGGCGCTTCTGGTAATAATTCTACCAGCCTTAAAAAAACCTCCTTTACATTAAAGTTATGCAAAGCAGAAATAGGGTGAATTTCAGCATTGGGCAATTGCTCTTGCCAATACGCTACCTGCTCTTCAAGTATGGTTTGCTCTGAAATATCCATCTTATTGAGCAACAACAAAACGGGTATTTTAGACCCTTGAAGCTTTTTAAAGAACAATTCATCTTTAAGAGACTTCTCTCCCAATTCTACCATATAGACTAAAATATCTGCATCTTCAAAGGCAGATTTTACAAAGTCCATCATAGAAGCTTGTAACTCATAGGCTGGCTTTATAATTCCAGGAGTGTCTGAAAGGATCATTTGAAAATCTTCTCCATTGACAATTCCTAAGATCCTATGTCTAGTAGTTTGAGCTTTTGAGGTTATGATAGATAACTTCTCCCCTACAAAGGCATTCATCAGGGTAGACTTACCTACATTAGGATTCCCTATAATGTTTACAAAACCTGCTTTATGTTCACTCATTGTTGTACTTGGCTAAATATTTTTTTGTGGCAGCGTTTACCTTAGGGGCCAGATAAAGGACCGCAATCATGTTTGGAATACACATGAGTGCAAAGGAGAGATCTATTAAGTTAATCACAAGATCTAAAGACGCTACCGCTGCAAAGGTAATACTAAGCACGTAAATGTAGTTATAGTATGGCCCTATTTTAGCGTTGGTCAGAAAAGAAAGGCACTTGGTACCGTAATAAGAGTAGGTAAATAAGGTAGAAAGGGCAAAAGCACTGACCACCAACATAAGCAATACATCTCCATAACCATATAAAGAGGTCTTAAAAGCCAAAAGGGTCATTAAAATTCCATTGGTTTCATCTGACAAGTATGCACCACTAACAATAATGACAAGAGCCGTAAGGGTGCACACCACAATAGTGTCTATGAAAGGACCTAACATGGCCACTAAACCCTCTTGAATAGGTTCATTTGTTTTAGACTGTCCATGAAACATGGGCGCTGTACCCACCCCTGCTTCGTTAGAAAATACAGCCCTTCTAATCCCTATAATCACGAGGCCCCAAAAACCACCCTTTACGGCTGTTTCCACATTAAAAGCTTCTGAAAAAATAAGCTTAAAGGCCGGAAAAATTTCTGCCGCATTTTGAAACATAATGAAAACCACTGCCAACAAATAAACCAGGACCATAAAAGGCACAATGGCTGTGGCCACCTTGGCAATTTTTTTAAGCCCACCAAAAACTACAAAAGAAGTGGCAATCGTAAGCAATACACCTATCAGTATTTTCCAATTCAATACAGACATCTCATAAATATTGACCTGTGGTCTCACTACATCCATTAATGTTTGGGTAAACTGGTTGGCAGTAAAAGCAGGAAGCACCCCAAAAAGCCCTGCAATAGAAAAGAAAACAGCCATAGGCTTGGCCCATTTTCCCATTCCTTGGGTCATATAATACATGGGGCCGCCCTGTAAAGCGCCAGAAGAATCTGTTCCCCTAAACATGACCGCAAGGCTACAGGAGTAAAATTTAATCCCCATACCGATCAATGCCGTAATCCAAATCCAGAAGACCACACCAGGACCGCCTAAATAGATAGCAATAGCCACACCTGCTATATTTCCCATGCCTACTGTGGCCGCCACGGCCGACGACAATGCCTGCAAATGAGACACCTCTCCCGGGTCATCCTTATGATCGTACTTCCCTCGGGTAATATCTAGCGCATGCTTGAAATATCTGAAAGGGAGTAATTTGGAGTAAATAGCTAAGAATAAACCGCCACCCACAACTAAAAAAAGCATGACCCATTCCGTGTAAGGCAAAACGCTGGTCAAAAAATCATTTATAATTTTCATCTAAAAATTTTAGTTTAAGGCAAGATAGGAAAAGTGGGTAGAACTCCCATAAGAATCCTATATTTGAAACAACCAAAAGCCTTTATGATGAAAAAATTAATTCCTTTAGTACTCTTTTCTTTCTTGTTTTCACATGCTTGTAAGGAAAAGACTGAAACGCCACAAGCAGTGGCTAACATAACACCCATTAGTCCTGATATGGCAGAAAATGCTGTCATTTATGAAGCCAATATTAGGCAGTATTCTCCACAGGGCACTTTCAATGCATTTACTAAGGACATACCAGTCTTAAAAGAATTAGGGGTCAAGATCATTTGGGTCATGCCTATAAACCCCATTTCCAAAGTCAAAAGAAAGGCCAAAGGAGATCTATTCACTACAGAAATAGAGGATCCTGCAGAAAGAGAAAAGTATTTGGGGAGCTATTATTCTGTGTCCGACTACAAAGCCATTAATCCTGAATTTGGAAACTTAGAAGATTTCAAAAACCTAGTAGCAACAGCCCATAAAAACGGCATTTATGTGATTGTAGATTGGGTACCCAATCACACGGGTTGGGACCACCCATGGATTTACGAATACCCAGACTATTACACACAAAATGAAGCAGGAGAAATCATTGACCCTTCCAACCCAGAAACGGGAGAATCTTGGGGCTGGACAGACACCGCAGATTTAAACTACAACAATCCAGCAATGAGAACAGCCATGATAGACGCCCTCAAGTATTGGGTGGAAGTAGCAGACATTGATGGCTATAGAATGGATGTGGCCCACCAAGTACCCGTAGATTTTTTTGAAAAAGCCACCGAAAGTCTCCAGGAGATTAAACCGGTCTTTATGTTGGCAGAGGCAGAGCAACCCAATCTCATGGAAAAAGCTTTTGACATGCATTATGCTTGGGAATTTCACCATTTGTTAAACGATATTTCCAAGGGCCACAAAAACCTATCAGACCTAGACAATTATCTGGCTAAAATGGATACCGTTTTAGGGGTAGACGACATTAATATGAACTTTATTACCAACCATGACGAAAACTCATGGGCGGGTACTTTAGAAGAACGCATGCCAGGGCGAAAAGAAATCTTCACCGCCCTTACCTACACCCTACCAGGTATGCCTTTAATTTACAGTGGCCAAGAATACGACTTGAACCACCGTTTAAAATTTTTCGAAAAAGATTCCTTTCCCAAAACTAAGGGCGCCTATTTTGAGCTTCTCAAGAAGCTCGGAGCGCTTAAAAAATCGCACCCCGCCTTAAACGGCGGAAAATCTGCTGCTGCATACAAGAGATTGAACACAGACAATTCATCTATTTTTGCTTTTAAACGCGGAAAATCAGGGAGAGAAATATGCTTTGTTGGCAATTTCTCTAATGAAACCCAACAAGTGCAAGTAGGCTATGGAAAACTCTACACAGATTACCTAAATGGGACAACAATATACCAAGAAAGTGCCCCAATTGAATTAGCCCCTTGGGGATTTAAAATCATTACAGAATAAGGGTTTTTATTTAAGACTAATGGGTTCATTTAAAAAAAGGAGGTATTATTTTATACCTTTGTACTCTGTTAATCAAAATATTTTCCAGTTTGAATTCTAAAAAATACTCCGAGATCATGTCTAGTGTACGCAAAATTGTACGCGCAGTTAATTTAGAATCTAAACGCATAGAAAAGAATTTTGGCATAAGTATTCCGCAACTACTGACCCTTAAGTACTTAAACGAATCTCCTGAATACAGAAGCACCATGAGAAACCTGAGGGAGGTGCTTTCTTTAAACGCCAGCACAGTCACTGGAATAATTTCTAGACTAGAGTCTAAGGGCTATATTGCGAGGCTGCCAGACCCCAAAGACAAAAGGAGTACACCTATCATACTCACTTCAAAAGGATCTAGCCTCGTAAAAACAACCAATGAATCCCTTCACGAAAGAATCTCTAAAAATCTAGAAGCCACTTCAGATCAAGAATATCAAAATATCTTGGGCTCTTTTGAGACCATTATTAACTTTCTCAATATTGAAGATTTAGATGCAGCACCAATTATCACTGGTCCTGCAGATATTTCAGAATAGCCAAGGGGCCCTTCAGTAGACCTATTACCGCTGAACTTGTTGGGCCAATAACCAAAGTCTTATTACTTAAAATTTTATTAAAGCCTCTAAGGCCAGTCTTGACGTGGGCTAAGAAGATTATATAGTTTCTACAGAAAATAATATAGTCTCAAAATATTTTCTATGGAAACTAAAATGAGTACTTTTGTGCAAAATTTAATTTTCATGAACAACAAAAACAAACATCTACTACTTTTAGTGCTAACTGTTTTTATGGGTATTTACGGATACTCACAAGATGTAATAAGCGGAGTAGTAAGTGACAAAGACGGAATTCCAATGATAGGTGCTACAGTTTTAGTACAAGGCACAAACCAAGGAACAACCACAGATTTTGATGGTAAATTTTCAATAGAAACTACTCAGGCGGTTTCTTTAAAAGTGACTTATGTAGGTTTCAAAGCCAGTTATGTAAAAGCTTCTCCTGGAGATGTTCTCCAAATTATTCTAGAGGCTTCAAATGCCTTAGATGAGGTAGTTATTACCGCCTTGGGTATTAAAAGAGAAGAAAAAGCATTAGGGTACGCCGTTCAGGGCATCACCGCAGGGGAAATAAGCCAAGTAAAAGCGACCAATGTAGTAAATGCATTGGCTGGAAAAGTAGCTGGGGTAAGCATTACAGGATCATCAGCTGGTCCGTCTGCTTCTTCTAATATTACGATTAGGGGTGCTTCTTCTTTGATGGGAAACAACCAACCGCTATTTATTGTAAACGGAATGCCTATTACCAATGACCTCTATACTTTTGACGACGGTTTAAATGGCTCTACAAGTATTGACTTTGGTAACGCTGCCCAAGTAGTGAACTCAGACGACATTGAAAATATTTCTATTCTTAAAGGACCAGCAGCCTCTGCCCTATACGGATCTAGAGCTGCTTCTGGAGTGATTCTTATCCAAACTAAAACTGGAAAGAACAACGGAGACCCTTTCAGTGTGGAACTCAATAGCTCTGTATTATTTTCTAGTCCTTTAAAGTTGCCTAATTACCAGAACGAATACGGTGCTGGTGGAGGGGGTAAATACTCCTACCTCAACGGGTCTACTTATATAGGCGCCAATGAAAACTATGACGCCTATGGTGAAAACTGGGGTCCTAGAATGAATGGGCAACTTATTAAGCAGTTTAATTCTGACGGAGAAGCGGTGCCTTTTACCCCTTCGCCTAACAATATTAGAGACTTTTACGAAACGGCACTTACCCATATTACCAATGTTGCTGTAAACACTAGCTCAGAAGACGCCAACAGTAGGTTCTCTTATACCCATTTAGGAAATGACGGCCTCATTCCAAATACAGGTTTAGAGCGAAACACTTTTCAAACCAGTATTAACAGGTCTTTGTTTGACAATAAATTAAATATTGGCTTTAACAATATGTTTGTGAGGTCTACTTCAGACAATATTCCAAACTCTGGTTACGATGAATCTTCTTCTGTGATGTACGGATGGTTATGGTTACCTAGACAGGTAGATATTAATGATCTAAAGGATTACTGGCAACCTGGCTTAGAGGGTGTTGAACAGCGCTACGCAGAAAACCTTTGGGTAAACAACCCTTGGTTTATTGCTTACGAAAACACCAATGCTTTTCAGAGCAATAGAAATATTTCTAATATCAATATTGACTACCAAATAAACGACTACGCTAATTTACGTTTTCGTTACGGAGTAGATTATGTAGACGAACAAAGACAATACAAAAGGGCTCCTTCTACCAAAGGAGTGCTCAATGGAAGTTACAGGGAAGATGAGATTAGTTTTAGAGAGAGCAACGCAGAATGGTTGTTGTCTTTAAATCCTACGCCAAACGAATCTAATCTAATAGATGTAGATCTAAAAGTAGGTGGAAACCTAATGTCGCAACAAGCGAATTTTTCTGTAGCCAACAACCCAGAGTTACAAAACTTTGGTACGGATCCATCTGTGTACACCCTATCTAATGCTAGATCTGGGGTACTTGTTGAGTCTCAAAAAACAAATGCTAAATTAAATTCTGTGTTTGGATTGTTGAGCTTAGATTATGACAACAAAGTGTACCTAGACTTAACTTATAGAAATGATTGGGCAAGTACCTTAGTAAATCCTTTGACTGGAAAAGCCAATTCTTCTTTTAGCTATGGCTACCCATCTGCTTCTACTTCAGTATTGGTTTCTGATATTTTCAATATGCCAGAAAGCATTCAGTTTTTAAAGCTAAGGGCTTCTTACGCAGAAGTGGGTAATGGTGCGCCGGCATATTCTTTTGGAAATAGCTATACACCACAAGCGCCCTTTGGAAACCAACCTATCTTTACAACAAACAATACCATATCTGATCCTAACTTAAAGAATGAATCTACTACAGCCAAAGAAATTGGGCTAGATCTTAGAATGTTCGACGGTATAATTAATTTAGATATGGCGATCTATAAAATGAATAGTTATGACCAAATTATTCAACTACCTGTTGCCAAAACAAGCGGATACGACTACACCCTAACCAATGGTGGAGAAATTAGTAACGCTGGTATTGAAATTGCTTTGGGGATTGAGGCCATTAGAAGTGAAGACTTTAATTGGAGTACTCAAATTAACTTTAGTAGAAACAGGGCTATTGTAGAAACATTACCTGAAGTAATCCAAGGAGGAAGGTATTCTATTATTGCAGATATTTTCCCTGGAGATGAGGGAGGGTCAGACTTAGAATATGTAGCAGAAGAAGGACAGTTATTAGGCCAATTATACGGTCTTGGATTTCAAAGAAGTCCTGACGGTCAGATCATTCATGAAAACGGACTACCTTTACACACCACAGAAAAAGTGTCTGCAGGTTCTTTCCAACCAGACTTTAGACTGGGATTATTCAATAATTTCTCTTACAAAAATTTCAATGTAGGGATCTTATTTGACGGTCAAGTAGGAGGGCAAATTTATTCTAGATCTCATGCGCTTTATGCCACTGCAGGTACTATTGTAAACGACGACGATCCAAACTTAGCCCTAAGCACCTTAGAGGGTAGAACCACCTATAGTGTGGATTATGACACTACAGGAAACCCTGTCTATACCTTAGAGCAAGAAGGAAGTGTTGTTGGGCCTGGAGTCATGTATGACGCCAGTGGCAACTTAGTGCCTAACACTGTAGCTGTTCCAGCTGGTGGTGCAGGCTACACAGGATATTTCTACAATTATTACGGAAATGGATTCAACAGAGATAATATAGAAGCGGCTACTTATGACGCTACCTACTTTAAATTACGTGAACTGAGTATTTCTTATGACGTACCTGAAAAAGTATTCAAAAGCCTTGGTTTAAAACAGGCTAGAATTTCACTTATTGGAAGAAACCTATTGTTATTCTCAAAGGTACCTTCTATAGATCCAGAGACTTTCTCGATTAGAAACGGAGTCTTTGTAAATGGATTTGAGAGTACCTCAATTCCTAGCCAGAGAAGTATTGGTGTTAATGTAAATTTAAAATTTTAAGAAGATGTTAGTTAAAAAAATATACAAACCACTATTATTACTCACCCTTGTTTTTCAAGGCTGTAATGATTTTGAAGACCTAAACACCAACCCAAACGAGCCAACTTCAGTATCTAGTGGCGTGTTGTTCTCCTCTGCGATTAGAAGCAGTGCACAAACTCAGGCAAACGAATCTTTCTTGCTTGGAAATAATATAGCACAGCTCTCTGCAAAAACCATTAGGGCAGAAGTAGATTTTTATGGGTGGAATGCTTTCCCAACTGTTTGGGAAGGGTTTTACGAGAGTTTAACAGACGTACAACAAGTCATTGATATTTCTATTGAAACAGGAGATACAGCGACCCAAGGCGCAGCAATTATTTACAAGTCATGGATTTATTCTGTACTTACTAATGCCTACGGCGATATCCCTTATTCAGAAGCCATGAAAGGTTTAGAGGCTAACTTTACTCCAGCTTATGACAGTCAAGAAGCTATTTACGCAGACTTATTAAGCAGCCTCGAACAAGCTGTTGGAATGTTGTCTAACGGAGGAAGCGTCTCTGGAGATTTATTATATGACGGAGATACTCAAAAATGGGTGCGTTTTGCCAATAGTTTAAGATTGAGATTACTCATGTACCAAAGCGGGAAGCAAGATGTTTCTGCAGCTTTTGCCAGTATTGTCAATAGCGGAAACATTATAAACAGTAACGACAATCAAGCGGCAGTTACTTTCTTAAATTCTTTCCCCAACCAATTTCCAACCATTCCTTTAAAGCAAGGAGACTTTGACGCAGTAGCGATCTCTAAAGCAGCAGTTACGGTGATGGAAGATTTAAAGGACCCTAGACTTTCTAGATATGCCAGACCTGACAACGAAGATTTTGATGCGCCAGTATTTACAGGAGTAGAAAACGGTGTAGGGGGTCAGACAGGTTCTAGACTTGGATTAGCTTACTTTAATTATCCGGGACAAATTACTGCAGACCAAATGGGAATAAACTATGCAGAAGGATTAATCATGACTTATGCAGAGGTATGTTTTCTTGTAGCAGAAGGAATTGCGAAAGGATGGGTTTCTGGAGATATAGCCACAGAATACAAGAAAGGAATTCAGGCTTCTCACGACTATTATCAAGTTAATTACGCCCCTTATGGATGGAATTCTTTTGAAGATTACTATGACAATTCTGGTGTAGCTTTTGCTGAAACAGAAGATATTTGGAAACAAAAGTGGCTTTCGCTTTATTTTTCGGGATTAGAACCTTATTTTGAGCTCAGAAGATGGTACAATGAAGTGAACGGATGGGATGGATTGTCCTTCGTGAGTGCACCCATTGGCACTAACCTCAACAATTACGAATTGCCTAGTCGTTTTTTATATCCTGGCCAAGAGCAGAGTTTAAACAATGCTAATTACCAAGAAGCTTCTTCTAGGTATGCCGGAGGGAATACGATTAATGGTAAAATGTGGATTTTACAATAGGCTTGTCTATGATCTAGACCTGATTTTACAATAGCGCATGAAAAAATATTTTGATGTTTACCCAAGGGTTTTTTATCCCTCATTAATACTTATTTTAAGTTTTGTTTTAGTGGCTATCCTTGGGGGAGACCCTGTGAAGAATTTCTTTACAGAAGTGACCCATACTGTAACTTCTTATGGTGGGTGGCTATTTATCCTAGGGGTAAACATCTTTATTGTAGTCTGCCTGTGGGCGGCTTTTGGAAAATTTGGAAAAAAGCGATTGGGCGGTAAAGGAGCAGTTCCAGAATTCAGTATGTTTTCCTGGTTTTCCATGCTCTTTTCTGCAGGAATGGGTATTGGACTTTTGTACTTTGCAGTTTCTGAACCCATCACGCATTTTATAAATCCTCCACTAGACACTCCTCAGATTAAAGACCAAGCCATTCAAGCGCTTAACTTTACCTATCTACATTGGGGATTACACGCCTGGGCCATTTACTGCCTGGTAGGATTATCCTTGGCTTATTTTTCATTTAATAAAAACTTACCCTTCTCGCTCCGTTCTATCTTTTTTCCAGTATTGGGAAGAAAGATTTTTGGCTGGAGGGGAGATATTATAGACGTTATTGCCGTGGTAGCTACTCTTTTTGGGTTGGCCACTTCCTTAGGGTTTGGCGCAAGACAAATAGCCACGGGAGGTAATTTCCTATTTGGCTTTGACGCAGGCGTTGGCTCTCAGATAATTATTATTGTGGTCATTACCCTAATTGCCACGCTATCCGTAGTCACTGGCCTTAAAAAAGGGGTGAAATTACTCAGTAGGCTAAATCTAATTGTGGCTGTTATATTTTTAGTATTTGTTTTTTTACTGACAGATCCAGTGGGGGTATTAAACATCTTTGTAGAAAGTACGGGGATGTATTTCCAACGCTTTATAGAACTAGGTAGCTGGTCTTCTTCCTTCACGGACAACACATGGCAAGGAGATTGGACCATATTTTATTGGGCCTGGTGGATAGCCTGGTCTCCTTTTGTGGGTATGTTCATTGCCAGAGTTTCTCGGGGAAGAACGGTCAGAGAATTTGTGTTAGGGGTATTGTTTGTCCCTACAATCATTACTTTTATATGGATGTCTACCTTTGGTGGTTCTGCCTTACTTCTTGAAATGGATCAACCTGGATTGCTATCCGGTCCAATTATGGAAGACTCATCCACCTCATTATTTGTATTTTTAAAACAATTCCCATTACCTGCTGTCACCAGTTTTATTGGAATCTTTATGGTCTCTGTATTCTTTGTAACCTCATCGGACAGTGGATCTCTTGTGATAGACAGCATTACTTCCGGCGGAAAACTGAACGCACCAGTAGGACAACGAATTTTATGGGCCTTCATGGAAGGTGCTGTAGCTATTGCACTTCTTGTTGGAGGTGGTTTAAAAACCATGCAAGCCGCTTCTATCTCTACAGGAATCCTGTTTCTAATAGTGCTCTTTATTATGTGCTGGTCTTTGATTAAATCACTCGGGCGCGGACATAAAAAAAGATTGAAAAAATTTAAGCAAAAGCACCCCAATGCTTGGGTAGAGTCTGACGCTTAATAGGTTACCCATAGGGGTATTTAAAAATTTAGATGCGCAAAAATATCTCCTTTTTCTCTTGGAAAAGAAACAAAAAGAGTTGTATCTTTGCCATCCACATCGCGGGATAGAGCAGTAGGTAGCTCGTCGGGCTCATAACCCGAAGGTCACAGGTTCGAGTCCTGTTCCCGCTACAAAGCTAAACAAGAAAGCACCCATTAGGGTGCTTTTCTTTTTTAGAGCAGCGCGAAAAAAAAATCCTGTTCCCGCAACTAAAACAATAAAACGGTTAAACATTATAAAGATGTAGTCGTTTTTATATTTTTACAGCATGTTAAAAAATATTGTTTCCATCTTTCTCGTGCTTCTTTTTGCCTCATGTACAAAAATGACAAACACCTCTTCTGTCAAGGTTGTTGGTAAAATGAGTGATGTCATGTGGAAAGGAGATTTAAAAGCAAAGATTACAACAGATTCATTAAATAACAATCGAACCTATGGGTTGGGACCTGTTGCGTTTTTGAAAGGAGAAATAGTTTTATTTGAAGGACAAACATTTGTTTCAAAAGTAGTCGATAGTATTTCTCATAAGGTCTCTAAAAGCCCATCGGCTAGCGCACCTTTTTTTGTGTACTCTAAAAATAGCCATTTAAAAGCAGTTCATCTCCCTGAGACATATGACACACTAAACAGCATAGAAAATTACATTGATTCAGTGTATAAAAATTATGACCAACCCTTATTGGTTCGTATTGATGGTGTTTTTAATGAAATGAAACTTCATAGTGTAAATTTACCTAAGGGTAAGCAAGTGTCGTCACCAGATGACGCGCACCTAGGATTAACTCAATATGATTTCAAAAATATTAGCGGGTCTTTAATAGGCTTCTTTTCTAGAAATCACAAGGCTGTTTTTACCCATCACGATAGTTTTTTCCATGCGCATTTTATCTCAGACGATCGTCAAGTATTAGGACATATCGATGAACTTAATTTTAATGCCTCCAAAGTAAGCCTGAAGGTTTCTGAGTAATTTTATCTATAGCAGCGCGAGAAAAAGAATCATGTTCCCGCTAAAAGAAAAAGGCTTATGCTACTTTAATTTAACCGCTTTCACTTAAAAAAAACATGGTAAAGATACCTTCCA
>CAKZOR010000032.1 GCA_937136755.1 uncultured Flavobacteriaceae bacterium
TTAGCGGCACGACGGCGCCGTTTGTGCATTTTAATCAATTCAAATATATTCTCAATAACTACAATTGAATTGGTCACCAACACCCCAACAGAGGTACCTAATGCCAATAGGGTTGAGTTATTAAAGGTAAAGTCAAAGACCCGCATAATCGCAAAAGTCACTACAATTGATACCGGCATTGTAATCGCAACTATCAATGTAGAACGAATTTCATGCAAAAAAGCAAAAAGAATAATTATTTTTCTCATAAAATATTGAAATATAATGATTTATCTGTATTTAATTTAGAAACAAACCGTCTGTCTGCCCTATATCCTACGACCCATATAATTTGATCTTTTGCGTCTGTCAACAACCAAATAGAAGCTTTTGAAATTACATTTATTTTTTCATCTCTTAAAAACTTGGACACCCTCTTTTTCCCTATCATCCCATTGGGGTAAAAGATATCGCCTTCTTTTGGGTGTCTGAGTTGTAATGGATATGCTAGCGTATCTTCATCTACAATAATAAATTTGTGATGGTCTGCAGGAGAAACTTCCTTGATTTTTGATATACTCAATTGAATGGGATATTCAATAACATATTCTCCTGGGAAAATCAACACCGATTCTTCTGCTATTTTCGAGGCTTCAATGGGCGTTAAAATGAGTACACTTCTATCTTTTAGTAATATATGGCTAACAGACAATAGTTTTTTTCCATTTTCACGCTGACACAGCTCAAGAACTGCAGTAGCGTCATTGAAACCATAGGGAGAAAACAACCCATAAATGACGGATAAAACAGATGGAGTCGCAATCAATAAGTCTATAGCAATATGAATTTCATTGGCTTCTATAGACCAAAGGTCATTTTTAAGTTGTTCCAAATACAAAGAAGCCAGTTGTGAACTCTCTTTCAAATGCAGTTGAGTTTGCACCATATTTTCCAAAGCAGTAGGATGCAAATCAGCCATTAGAGGCAATACTTCGTGTCTGATTTTATTTCTGAGGTAATCAGTACTAGCATTAGTGCTGTCTTCTCGCCATGTTATCTGATTGTTGTTTGCGAACTCAAGTAAAGTTTGTTTTGCAAAAGATAGTAGCGGTCTTCTAATGTAGTCTCTTTTCTCTGGAATACCCAACAATCCATCTATACCTGTACCCCTAGATAAATTAATAAACATAGTTTCTAAGGCGTCTTCTCTATGGTGTGCAGTGAGTACAAATTGGTATTCATGCGTCTTAATGAGCTGGTCAAACCAATCATAACGAAGTGTTCTTGCCCCCATTTGAATAGAAACCTTATGTGCTTTTACATATGCATTAGTATCAAAACTTGTTTGGAAGACTGGCACGTCTAATTCAAGACCTAGATCGGTTACAAATTGGGCATCGGCTGCGGAAGCAGCCCCACGTAAATTGAAATTACAATGGGCCAAAGCAAATGATAAACCACACTGAGCACACAAATGGGCCAACACCACTGAATCTACCCCTCCACTGCAAGCCAATAAAAATGGACTTGTTGTAAGCTCCTCAAAGTGGGCATTTAAATGATTTTTAAAAGCGGTAATCACGAGAACTAATTATTGGGTTTAACGTGTTTTAATTTGCTACTTTTGAACTGTAAAGATACCCTTAATTTTGGAGTTAGCCCTTATGGAGCAAAAGCGATTACATTTTATAGACGCCATTAGAGCTTGGGCTATTCTCATGATGATGCAAGGCCATTTTATAGATGGATTACTCGCCCCTCAATTCAGAGATCAAAATCAGATCTGGTTTCAAATCTGGACCTATTTTAGAGGCATAACCGCACCGGTGTTTTTTACCGCGTCGGGATTGATCTTCACCTATCTATTATTTAAAAATACCCAAACTGAATACGTCAATAAAAGAATTAAAAAAGGCTTAAAAAGAGGGCTGCAACTCATTGTTATAGGGTACTTATTGAGACTCAACATCCAGGGACTCCTAAACGGACATATTTATCCAAGTTTCTTTTATGTAGATGTATTGCACTGTATTGGTTTGGCTATTCTGATGCTCATTTTTACTTATAAATTAATAGGCTGTTGGTCCATTAGGCTCTTTGCTTTAATTGTCTTTGTATTGGCCACTCTTATTTTTAGTGTTGAACCCTGGTTTAAGGGTTTGGATTGGTCCAATTGGCCAGTAACCTTAAGCCACTATTTTACCCGCGAAAAAGGATCTTTATTTACTTTTATTCCCTGGGTTGGTTATAGTTTTTACGGGGCATTTACAGCCGTAATTTTAGTGAAATTAAGTCATAAAAAAATGTTTTATCCCATCGCTATTATGGTCTTATTTATTTTGGGCACTTGGTTAAAATATGACTCTTCCAGATTTTTCATATGGCTAGACGATCTATTTGACTTAAAGGTGTTAAGGGCTGTTGCTTTTAACAATTACCTCTTCATTAGACTCGGAGATGTGTTGTGGGTTCTAGCTGTTTTCATGCTAGGAAGGCATTTGGTTCAATACAAACCAATTTTAGCTATAGGACAAAACACTTTGAGCATTTACGTCATTCACGCGATAATTTTATACGGAAGCTTCCATGGTTTTGGTCTGTATAAATTTTTCAAAAAATCACTGAGTATTTCCGAAACTTTTTATGGAGCACTTATTTTCATTGTGTGTTGTGTGAGTATATCATTTTTTTACGAGCGTAATAAGGGATTGGTGAAAGATTTTATTTCTCGTATATTTGAAAAAAAAGTAAAGTGATGAATGAAAATACATCTGGACCTGTTGAGGTTCGCTTAGAAAAAGATAAAAATTACGGATGGTGTACCTGCGGGCATACTGAAAACGAACCTTTTTGTGATGGTTCTCATAGAAAAAATAACGCTACACCTTCCTTGAAGTTTAGTGTTTCTGAAGAAAAAACTGCCTTTTTATGTAGCTGTAAAAAAACGTCAAATCCACCTTATTGTGACGGCAGTCATAACGGTTAATGTAAAATAATAAGCGTCATAGTAATAAAAAAGCCCGCTTCTAGCGGGCTTTATTTGTGTTAAAACAATATTATATGTGTAATGCCCTATCTTCTGTAGCGGCTAAGGCAGCTTCCTTAACGGCTTCTGCAAAAGTAGGATGTGCATGAGACATTCTTGAAATATCTTCAGCAGATGCTCTAAATTCCATCGCTACTACAGCTTCTGCAATAAGATCTGCACATCTAGCGCCTATCATATGCACCCCCAAAACCTCATCAGTTTCTTTGTGTGCCAATATTTTTACAAAACCATCTAAATCCATACTTGCTCTAGATCTTCCAAGAGCCCTCATTGGAAATTGACCCACTTTATAAGGCGTGTTACTTTCTTTTAATTGTTCTTCTGTTTTTCCAACAGCAGCAACCTCTGGCCAAGTATACACAACTCCAGGGATCAGGTTATAATCAATATGAGGCTTTTGGCCTGCTATAATCTCAGCTACCATGGTACCTTCTTCTTCTGCTTTATGGGCAAGCATTGCACCAGCTACAACATCGCCAATAGCGTATATATGTGGTGTGGCAGTTTGTAAATGACTGTTCGTAACTATCCTGCCTCTTTCATCTAGATTAACCCCTGCAGCTGCTGCATTTAAACCAGCTGTATAAGGACTTCTTCCCACTGCCACCAAACAATAATCTGCTTCTAATACTACTTCTGCACCTTTTTTATCGTTGGCTTTAACAATGACAACATCTCCTTTTCGAGTGACTTCTTTTACTCCGTGCGACAAAAGAAATTTCACTTTCTGTTTTTTCATCACTTTAGTGAGCTCTTTAGAAAGTGCCGCATCCATAGAAGGAATAATACGGTCTGCATACTCCACTACGGTTACCTCTGCACCCAATCTCTTGTATACCTGCCCTAATTCTAGACCAATGACACCTCCACCAATAACCACTAAGTGTTTTGGAATTTCGGGGAGAGACAAGGCTTCAGTAGAGGTAATAATACGCTCTTTGTCTTGGGTAATGAACGGCAATTGACTGGGTTTTGATCCGGTAGCAATAATGGTGTTCTTTGCTGAAATGTCTGTGGTTTTTCCATCATTGTCCTTGACAGCAATGGTATGCGCATCTTTAAAACTACCGAAACCGTGAAGTACCGTAATTTTATTTTTATCCATTAAAAACTCAATCCCTTTGGTTGTTTGTGCTACAACACTGTCTTTTCTGGCAACCATTTTAGAGAGATTGGCAATAATTTCTCCTGGAATTTCAATTCCGTGGGTGTCAAAATGTTTTGTAGCGTCTTCATAGTGGTGAGAAGAATCTAACAAAGCTTTAGAAGGAATACAACCTACGTTTAAACAGGTTCCCCCTAAGGTATTATATTTTTCTATCAAAGCCGTTTTAAGGCCTAATTGTGCACAGCGAATTGCTGCTACATAACCTCCAGGTCCTGAACCTATCACGGCTACATCAAAAGCATCCATATTTTCTATTTTTGTAAACTAAAACAAAATTACCACATAAGTTTTAGCTTACAAAGGTATATGTGCAGTATCTTTTATTTCACTAATTACAAAGGCACTTTGGGTACTCCCAATGGCTGAAATAGTCGTGAGTTTACGCACCATAAAATCCCTGTAAGCAGCCATGTCTTCTAAATGAATTTTCAATAAATAATCATATTCTCCAGCGATATGGAAACAACTTACCACGGCTTCTAAACGGGCAATTTCTCTTTCAAATTGGAGGACCATGTCTTTAGAGTGTTGTTGCAATTTAACATGGCAAAAAGCCACAAAATTCTTGTTTAGTTTAGACTTATCTAAAACGGCAACATAGCTAGATATAATTCCTGATCGCTCTAGTTTTTTAATGCGTTCATAAATGGCAGTATTAGACAATCCAAGCTGGTTTGCATAATACTTATTAGGTTTTTTACTGTCTTCTTGAAGAAGCTTCAATAGGCTTTTGTCAATAGAATCTATCATTTTTAGAACATTTTAAAGGCAAAATTATCATTTAAACACTTAAAAAGATTTATTTTCTAATAAAATTACATATTTAAGATAAATTATCTGTTATTATAAATTTTAATTGATAATATTCAATTACAAAAGTAAATTTACTGAAACTAATATTATGAAAACATCGAAATCTGGTGCAGCATCTATTTTATCTCAACTTAATACTGGTGCCCATAATGGTGTAAACCCTTCTATTTCAGATAGCAGTACCTATGTGTTTAACACAGCCAAGGATATGTCGGATACTTTTGAGGGCACCAAAGAAGGTTGTTTTCTATACAGCAGACACAGTACACCTTCCAACAACATGTTAGCCAGTAGCTTAGCTGCAATGGAAGGAAGTGAAGCTGCCCACGTATTTGGCAGTGGAATGGGTGCAATTACGGCTGTATTATTTCAGTTATGCACTGCAGAAGACCATATTGTAAGTAGCAGAACCATTTACGGAGGTACCTATGCCCTATTAAAAAACTTTATGCCTAAATACGGCGTACAAACCAGTTTTGTAGACACCACTGACCTCCAAGCTGTAACAGCTGCCATTACCCCTAAAACAAAAGTTTTGTACTGTGAGGCAATGAGTAATCCGCTTTTAGAAATTAGTGATATAGAGGCGCTGGCAGCAATAGCTCAAAAATATCAGCTCACTCTAGTGGTAGACAACACCTTTACCCCATTAATGATCACCCCATTAAAACATGGTGCTCACATTGTCATACACAGTCTCACGAAATTTATTAACGGTACCTCAGATGCAGTCGCTGGCGTGGTTTGTGCTACAGAAGATTTCTGTAATTCCCTGAGAGATGTCAATCAAGGGGCAGCCATGCTATTTGGAAGCACATTAGATAGCCAAAGGGCCGCTTCAATCCATAAAAATTTAAAAACTCTTCCTATAAGAATGGCCAAACATTCTGAAAACGCCTACTGTATTGCCCAAGGACTTCAGCAAGCGGGTTTTAAAGTAATGTACCCTGGACTAGACGGCCATAAAGGAAAGCATACCCTTGAAAAACAATTGGAACCAGGATTTGGGTATGGTGGATTAATGACCTTAGACGCCGGTAGTCTCGAAAAAGCAAATGCTTTAATGGAAGCCATGCAAGATGCTGGCGTAGGCTACTTGGCTGTAAGTTTAGGATTTTACAAAACGCTTTTTTCTGCCTCGGGGAGCTCTACCTCTTCTGAAATTTCTAAAGAAGAACAAATTCAAATGGGTCTTGGGGAAGGTTTAATACGTTTTTCGATTGGCCTAGATCACATGCCAGAAGAAACCTTAGCGCTTATATTGACCTGTATAGATAAAGTAGCCTTGCATAAAGGCGCGTAAAATTGTAATATTACGCTTCACTAAATTACTACTATGAATTCAAAAGCGTCTACTCCAAAATCTATTTCCCTTAAAGCTTCTTTAATACCCGTGGTATTATTAGTAGTTTTATTGGCTTACAATGTTTTTGTCTTTGGAGACGACGCCCTAAGCGGTTCTAATCAGTTTATATTACTCATAGGAGGAGCAATAGCTGCTGTAGTAGGATTTTTTCATCAAGTTTCTTACGATAAAATGTTGGCAGAAGTAGCGGAGAATTTAAAATCCACCACAGGTGCTTTACTCATTCTACTGATGGTGGGTGCTTTATCTGGTACTTGGCTCGTTGGTGGTATTATTCCAGCCATGATTTATTACGGTTTACAAATCCTAAACCCCACCATATTTCTTGCTGCCTGCGTCATTATTTGTGCTATCATTTCTATAGCCACAGGTAGCTCATGGACTACATCTGCCACCGTAGGTATTGCCCTTATTGGAATAGGCAACGCCCTTGGAATCCCCATGGGAATGACAGCAGGTGCGGTATTGTCTGGGGCTTATTTTGGAGACAAAATGTCGCCACTAAGCGACACCACAAACCTTGCGCCAGCCATGGCTGGAGGTGATTTGTTCACCCATATTAGGTATATGCTGCTCACAACAGTTCCCACACTTGTTGTCACACTGATTGTTTTTGTTGTATTAGGCCTCACTATAGACACTTCAGGAGAAGCAGACACCCAGTCTATCCTCAATAGCATAGACGCTACTTTTAATATCAGCGGTTGGTTGTTTTTAGTCCCATTAGGTGTTATTTTAATGATTCTAAAGAAAACACCACCCCTAATGGCTTTGCTTATTGGAACGCTATTGGGAGGCGTTTTTGCCCTCATTTTTCAACCAGAAATTATTGCTGGTTTGTCTGGAGCTAAAGAACTCAGTTTTGAAAATGGCTATAAAGGAATCTTAAACGCCATTACAGTAAGCACTGAAATTGCCACCGACAATGTTGCCCTAAATGACCTCTTTACATCTAAGGGAATGTCTGGAATGTTAGGAACCATATGGTTAATTGTTTGTGCCATGGTTTTTGGAGGCATTATGGATGGTATTGGTGCGCTATCTAAAATTAGCGAAACACTCTTGGGAATGGCCAAGACAACCTTTGGGCTTTTTGCCAGTACTGTAGCCAGTTGTTTGGCCCTAAATGTAACTGCCTCTGACCAATATTTAGCCATTGTTATTCCAGGAAAGATGTTCGCCAAAGCTTATAAAGACAAGGGTTTGGCTCCAGAGAACCTCAGTAGAACCCTAGAGGACTCCGGAACAGTAACTTCTGTCCTTATCCCTTGG
>CAKZOR010000033.1 GCA_937136755.1 uncultured Flavobacteriaceae bacterium
TCAGGAGCTGTAGCAGCGTTTGCTAAAGCAGCTTGCAACTCGGCTACAGAAGCAGCTAAAGTTTCAAGTGACGACTCTAGACCAGAGATGTCAGTTGCAGGAGTTACAGGAATGTTGTTAATAGCAGACTGTAAAGACGCTACTGTTCCTTGTAATGCAGTTAAACCTGAAGATAAAGAAGAGAAACCTTCAATCTGAGATTTCAATGTGTTTATCTGTGCGTTAAGATCATCGAATTGATCATCGTAGTTTGTACATGATGACAAAACCACCATGGACGAAATTAATAAGTAAGAAAATAGTTTTTTCATGTTTGAAATGTTAAATAAGTAATTAAGTGTTGAATTTAAAGTGTAATTCTTTTGATTTAAAATCTGATTAGTAATACGTTTTTGGTTCATAGTCGTTTATTAAAAGCGTGTACAGTGCAATTTGGAAACATCTATACCGTGCAAAAGTGTGAAACTAACCGTTGGCTGTTTTCACTTTTTCGACGAAATACGCTATATCTATAGACCATTGGTGTTAAACCATCGGCTAAAGAAACAGTAGTTTCGCTGTATAAAATTTCTAAATAAGGCGGTACACCCTATTAACATTCAAATTTACAACTTTATTTATCATAATGAAAAATTTTATGAATTAATAGTGCTAAACAACTGATTGTTATTATTTACGCCAATAATTTTATGAAAGGCCTCTTGGCTATAAAGGCTAGTAAAACCTACTAAAATCTTTTCGGTTTCTGACCCTGTAAGGAGAGAGGTCAAAGTTTACGAAGATTTCAAAGGCGTTGGGGGTAGCGAATTGGCTATTGCCCATTGGAATGCTGTAATTGAAGCCTATGTCTAAAGCGTCTAGTTTCATGCCCGCAGAGAAGCCTACTTGGAATAGATTGGCGCCGTTTAGGCCAGAGACATGTTCGTTTATACCCAGTACCAAATTGGCCATGGTAAGTTCTTGGTATAAGTCTAAGCGGGTGTTGGGGCCCTGCTTGCTAAAGTTTTGGAACAAGTAGAGGTAGGAGTAATTCGGTAGGCGGCCTTGTTGGTAGCGGTTCAGGTTTATCTCATAGCCAAATTGAGCGCTTATAAGCATGTTTAGGTTAATGACCCGCTCTGAGAGCTCAGAAGATATTTTGGGCTGGTTTAAATGGCGTATAGAAAGTCCTAAGGACATATTGTAGTCGTTGTGGGCCATGAAAGAAGCCCCAAAGTCTATATAGCCCATATTGTCTGTGGCCACAATAGGATCTGAGGTCTGGGTGTTTACCTGTCCAGAGAGAATGTCTATTTGGTCGGAGAAAATAAGGCTGCCATAGTCAAAGTTATAGCCGCTAAAGCCAGCCGTAACCCCAGGGTAAAAATACCAGTTGTTCTCTAGTTGGAGCTTGTATATATAACTCAACCGGGCATTGGAATGGTTGTAACCTGAGTTGTCTAGCTTAGTGTTCATGTACTCCAGTCCCAATTGAAAGTCGTAATCTTCAAAGAAGGTGGTGGCGTAGGCGTATTGGTGCTGAGAGACATTGTTGGCCTGAGCGTTCACAAATTCACTGACCACCCCAATTTTAGCCGGGTCTTTAAAGCCAAAGTAACTAGCGTTAGCAAAATGAGGCAGGCTGCTCAGGTTGTGAATAAAGCGGTCCTGTCCTTGGAGGCGGGCGCTAAAAGCGGTGGCCAAAAGGAAAAGCAGCAGGTATGTATTTTTTCTAAATAACATTATCTCAGTAAGGTAGCCTCCCCAGCGGTTTTAATTTCTTGTTCGTCATGGGTCATGGCCGTAAAGCTATACCTAAAAGTTTTAAAGGTGTAGGGTTTGCCAGAAGGGTATTCACCATTCCAGCCCCAAAGGGTTTCTGTAGGAAGGCTGTCTACCGTAGCAGTGTAGAGCAGGTTCCCCCACATGTCAAATATCTCTAAGGTAAAGGCGGTAATGCCCGTGTATTTGGCCTGAAAAAGGTCGTTTATCCCGTCTTCATTGGGGGTAAAGGCAGAAGGAAAAATCACCAGATAACCCTTCCCTACCCTGATCTCTTGGGTGGTTTCTTTATAGCAACCCAGGGCGTTGTAAAAACGCAGGGCCACCGTAAAGGTCCCAGGGGTTTTATAGCGGTGTACAATGTCTGTAATGGCCTCGTTCTCTGCCGTAATTTCTAAGAGGTCTGAACCATCTCCAAAATCCCAACGCATTTTAGTGTAAGGCTCAATGGAAGTGTTGGTGAAGGTCACATCTTCATTGGCACTGATGAGTTCTGTTTGTTCCAGAGACCTGGAGGTATAAGAGAAGTCTGGTTCCCCTACGCCAGTGATAATAGGCACAGAAATACCACAGCCAGATTCGTTGAGGATGTTTAAAATGGCCTCGTCTACCGGATTGTCTATGGTGAGCTCGTAAGTGTCGTTACCCACAGGGGTGCTGCTCACAAGGGTGCCGTCGTAATAGAAACTAAAGGTATCTGAGTCTCGGTCAAAGACTTTGACTTGTAGGGTACCTGGTTCACCCACACAGAGGGACTTGCTTAAGAAAGGCCCGTCTAAGAGTTGGAGGGTTTCTACAGCGGCCAGTTCATAGAACTTGGTAAAGGTAATGGCGTCTGTGTTGTCACAGCTTACAAAGGAAGAGGTAATGCGGAGGCGGTACCTTCCTGCGGCCAGATTATTCACGGCCAATAAGTTGGTTCCTATAAGCTCGTAGCTTGGGGTGGGGTTTTCTTCCGTGCCTGGAATTTCGCGTTCCCATACAATTTGGTAAGGGGCCTTACCTCCAGAAATGCTGATGTTAATAGCGCCATTGGTGTTGCCTACCCCACAACCCAAAGGGGTAATGGTTTCTGTTACTGAAACTGGGGCAACATTATTAGAGAAATTAAACGTAATAGGATCTGTAATACAGTTTTCTGCGTCTATAATACGGAGTTCATAGGTGCCTGCGTTTACAGCGATAGGCTCAGATCCTTGGGTCACTAAATTATTAGGACCATTCCATTGGTAAATATAGAAAGGGTCGCCGTTTTCATCTTCAAAAGGCACTCCCCCACTCACCAGTTCCGTATTGGGGAAGGTAGCCTCGTTGTCGCATAGGTTGAGGGTCACATTGGTCTCCCCGCCATAGGCAATGGGTTGGTAGTTGGCCACCGTGAAATTCGTGAACAACTCACAGCCTTCGGTGGTCGTAGCCCCTGTACCACTGGGCACTTGAGTAACAATTCTTAGCGTATAACTGCCTTCTACAAGTTTAGAGAGGGTGTATTTACCCGTGCTATTGCTCAAGCTAAAAGTACTAGAGGCGCTAGAAGAAGGGCTTATTTCAGTGCCATTTAAATAGTACTTCAAGGGATTGGTGGCGTTGAGTTTAAAACTGTAAGTGGCTTCTGGATTGTCACAACTGGGTGGAGTGAGCACATTTTCTGAGATGCTCAAGGAAGACTTAGCGATGGTAAAAGCTTTCACCACGGTGTTGCAGCCAGAGGTATTGGCGTCTTGCACAGTGGCGCGGTACTCTCCAAAACCAAGGCCAGTGAGGTTGAGTTTTCCAGCACTTCCCGGCACTTCATTCCAGCCAAATACCGTAGTGGTGGTACTTACTGTATTAGAACCTACACTTGAAGTGACTGTATTTGTTTTAGGACCATATTTTTCCCATTCAATGGTGAAAGGCGCCACAATATTGGGTGAAAGGGTCAATAGTATACTAGAATCAGTGCTCTCTTCGCTAACACACTGCTCGCTGGTCACTACCCCAGATACCGTAAATGGTGTGGCCGTATTAGGCATATTTACATTGAGGGTCTGGGTACATTGGTTTTTGTCTGTAACCTTGACGGTGTAATTTCCAGGGGTAAAAATGTCATTGGCCGTGGCGCTGGCTCCTGCCACACTGTATCCATTAGGGCCCGTCCATTCATAAAAATAAGCGCCTGTACCTCCTGTTGCAGAAACACTAAGGCTTCCTGGCGTGGTACAACCAATAGGGGTCACTTGGGTGTTTTCATCGTGGGTAACCTCTAATAGCGTTGGTACGCTGATGGTCACATTTTGACTGCTCACCGCACAGGAATTACTGTCTGTAATCACAATATTGTGGGCGCCCGCAGCAATGTTTTGAATGGTATAGGTAATGGCCGTGGCAGAAGCTGTTCCAAAAGAGATGCTACTTCCTCCATCAATGGTGTAATAATAAGGTCCCGTACCTCCGGTAACACTAAAGGTAGCTTGCCCTCCTGTAGTGCTGAAACAGAGCGGGTCAATGGTTTCTTCCAAAGCAACCACCATTGGATCTGGTGCACTAATGGTAAAGTTTTGAGACACCATACAAGCGCCTGCGAGTCCGTTAGAAACTTCTACGCGGTAATTTCCTGGACCTAAATTGGTGTAAGACAACGAACTGGTTCCTGCAGCGGTATCTAACACATTGTCTTTGTACCACCTAATAATAGGGGTAATAGAAGCGTCGTGTGCAATGTCTATATTAAAGCTACCGTCGCTGTCTCCATTACAGGCCAATCGCTGATTGTCTGAGGGAGCAAAAGACGTAATAGATATAGGGGTTAAGGCGGTTAAAGTAGTGCTAGTGGTAGCGCTACAGCCCAAATTATCTGTCACTACTAAGGTATATATACCGGCCACTAGATTTGTTAAGTTTGCGGTTGTTTTAGTGCCTGTAAAGGCATTGCTGGTCCATGCATAGCTGTAAGGAGCGTTCCCGCCCACAATGAAATCCGTAGATAAAGAGATACTTCCATCTGGGGAGCTAGAGCAACTAGGGGCTTCTGCAGTAAGTTCGCTTGCCACTAAACTCATCGCAGTAGGAATAGTAATGGTAGTGGCTACAGGAGCACTGCATCCAGCATCTTTCACAGAAACGGTATAAGAAGCGCCTTGTATTAGATTCGGGTACACCACCGCTGCAGAGGAACTTTGCTGAGTACTGTTGTTACTAGCGTCCGTAAACGTATAAGTGTACGGAGGGGTTCCACCGACTGGGGTGGCCGTTAAAGAGGTGGTGCAAGCCGTGTCAAGCGAAAGTGTTAAGGCATCTGGCTCCGTAATAGTAAAGCCTTGAGAGCTTACTACACAACTACCATTGGTCACTGCTAAGGTATATACCCCTGCGCTTAAACCAGCAATAGATAGTGTAGTCTCATTAAAGCTGCTACTGCCTTCTTTGGTCCATGCATAGGTATTGGGAAGGGCGTTGGCCTGAGTGAGGACTGTAAGGACTCTTCCCTGTGCAGAGTCACCCGCACTGGCTATATAGCTAAAGGCTGTTCCGGGAGTGTCTGCTCCGAGCACTATCTCGTTAGAGGAAGGCGTGGCTGTCACAACGGCTGCGCCATCTGTATTCACCAAATTTGCCAAAGCAGTAGCTACTTGAGCATTGGTTTGGCCAGAAGTCACCGTATGGGCATAAGACGTTCCATTGAGTTGTAGGGTTATGACGTCTCCAGTAGCTAAAGTACCACTTACCGTGAGCGTTACTATTTGTTGCTGGGCGCTATTGCCCCCACTTATCCTGCTGGGATCTATATTAATGGCCCCATCTGAACCACCAAAACAACTCACCATAGTGAGGTCATTGGCTGCAATGAGTGCATTATTAATTACGGGGAGTGCCGTTACAGAAATGGTGACTACCTCACTAGATACTACACATTGTGTAGCGTTTACCTGGCCTAACACATTTCTTCTGTAGTAGGTAGTAGCGGTGAGTGCTCCAGGACTGTAGTCTCTTGAGGTGGCTCCAGGAATGTTGGTCCAGTTAGTATTGTCTGCACTACTTTGCCATTGATAGGTAATGGTAGCACCCGCTGGGTTGTTCATGACCGCTGTCTCTATAAGTGGGCTGGGGGTTTCTCCGGCACATATGGTCTGGTCTACTCCTGCACTTCCTGGCGAGATGTCATGGATGGTAATTTTAACCCAATTAGAGGCCCCCTCACAACTTTGTCCATTGTCTACGCGTGTAGTGACCCGTTTGTACCAAGTAGTTACTGAAGGCCTCGCAGGGGTATAAGTAGTGGCGGTTGCAGTGCTTATCAGGGTCTCATTAGCGGTAATATCCGTAGAGGAATACCATGAATACGTAATGCCGCTCAAGCTACTTCCATCAGTCACCGTAAGGGTAGCAGGATCTTCTCCAGGACATAAAATCTGGTCTTCTAAGAGCGTTCCACCGTCTACCGCAGCAGACACCTGAATGGTTACTGAATTAGTACTCGCGGTACATCTTACACCTAGTTGTTGAGAGACTGCCACCCTTTTGTAGTAGGTAGTCTGTGTCAGGCCATTCGGTGGGGCAGAGGTGGTATCGGTT
>CAKZOR010000034.1 GCA_937136755.1 uncultured Flavobacteriaceae bacterium
ATTAGCTGGAATTCCAGAGGCTTTAAAGGCCTTGAGTGGTTCTTATAGACTCATAGTCCTTACAAAAGGAGATCTATTAGACCAAGAAAGGAAAATTGAAAAATCAGGTTTAGGAACATACTTTCATCATGTAGAGGTGCTGAGTGATAAGAAACCTTCTAATTATCTAGAGTTATTGACACATTTAAACATACCTCCTCAAGAATTCTTGATGATAGGGAATTCCTTAAAATCAGATGTACTGCCCCTAATTGAAATTGGTGCTCAAGCGGTTCATGTACCCTTTCATACCACTTGGGCACATGAACAGATCACTCCAGATAAAACTTCAGATTTTTTGACCTTGAATCATATTAATGAATTGTTACCTTATTTAAAAAAATAAGATGCGTTTATTAGCTAAATTTATTTTTTATAAACTCATGGGTTGGACCTTCAATGGGAATTTCCCAAGCATGGAGAAATGTGTTTTTATTGTGGTGCCCCATACCTCTAATTGGGATTTTTTAATGGGTTTGGTCATTAGAAAAATAATGAATATTGAGATCAATTATATAGGGAAGAAGAGTTTGTTTAAATGGCCCTATGGGTGGTTTTTTAGATGGACAGGAGGGGCCCCAATAGACCGAACTAAAAATTCAGATACCGTATCTGCTGTAGCACAACTCTTCAAAGAAAGAGCGGTCTTTAGATTGGCGCTTTCTCCAGAGGGGACTCGAAAAAGAGTAGACCAATGGAAAACAGGTTTTTACTATATTGCCAAAACTGCAGAAGTTCCGCTGGTACTAATCACTTTTGATTATGGAAAAAAAGAAATCAAAATTTCTGAACCCCATTGGCCAACAGACAATATGCAGCAAGATTTCAAAACCTATGAAGCCTTTTTTGAGGGTGCCTTAGGCAAGAACCCAGATCAGAGTTTCATTGCTAAGTCATAAAAAAAAAAGTGGGGCCAACAGCCCCACTTTTTTTTTATTAAATATTAGAAAATTATTCCTGCATAGAGTGATATACGTTTTGAACGTCGTCGTCTTCTTCTATTTTTTCTAGCAATTTCTCCACATCTGCAGCCTCTTCTTCTGTAAGTTGTTTGGTCACTTGAGGAATGCGCTCAAAACCTGAAGACAAGATCTCTAGTCCTCTAGATTCTAATTCCTTTTGAATGGCACCAAAACTTTCAAATGGCGCATAGATTAAAATACCGTCTTCTTCATCTACAAAAACCTCTTCTGCACCAAAGTCTATCAGTTCTAATTCTAATTCCTCTGGATCAATGCCGGCTGCTGGAATCCTAAAATTACAGGTATGGTCAAACATAAATTCTACAGAACCAGAGGTGCCCATATTTCCATTACACTTATTAAAGTAACTTCTAATATTGGCTACTGTTCTGGTGTTGTTGTCTGTGGCCGTTTCCACTAGAATAGCTATCCCGTGAGGAGCATAGCCCTCAAATAAAACCTCTTTATAATCGCCCAAACTTTTATCAGAAGCTCTTTTTATGGCACGCTCTACATTGTCCTTAGGCATATTTACAGACTTGGCATTTTGAATGACAGCCCTTAGTCTGGAATTGGAATCTGGATCAGGACCCCCTTCTTTAACAGCCATAACAATGTCTTTGCCAATTCTGGTAAAGGCCTTAGACATGGCAGACCAACGTTTCATTTTTCGTGCTTTTCTAAATTCAAAAGCTCTTCCCATAGTAGATGTATTTCTGTTTAAAGTGTCAAATTTAATATTTTTATCCTTTACTGATCATACATTCTTCAATGCTTGCAGCTAGGTCAAAATCTTTTTGAGTCACCCCCTTAGCATCGTGGGTGATCAGTTTAATGAGCAGCCTGTTGTATCTATTACTCCAGTCTGGATGGTGTCCATGAGACTCGCACTCAAAGGCAATTCTAGTCATGGCGGAGAAACACTCTTTAAAGTCATTAAACTGAAAAGTGCTTATAAGATAGCCGTCTGCATAAGTCCAATGTGGTAATGCCTTTAGTTTTTCTGTGATCTGTGCTTCTGTAAGTGATTCCATAAATATCTGTTTTTGTAAATATAATCTAATAATGTGCTTCTAAACAATCCTTGTAACTATGGGTAATCTCCAAGGGTAGGGGGTGGTCTTTTGCCAATACAGCCAGGTATCTATTCTCGTTGGTGGTATAAATTCTCTTATACACAGGATTACCCATTCGTAACTGATGTACAATTTCTTGAATAAATTCTTCGTGAGGCACTAGGTCTGAACTTCCCAAATGATAAATTCCTGAGGCGTCTTGATTGAGTAGTAATAGGATTTGCTGGCAAATCTTTTCACCACAAGACACATTGATGATTAGGTTGGGAAAAACTTCTATAGGGGCCTTGTCCAAGATAAGTTGTTTTATCTCTTTTACTCTGGGAGATTGAGGGCCAAATACCATAGGTGCTCTGAGGAGTAAAAGATTCTCTTTGGGAAGTATTTGAAGGCTGTGCTCAATTTTAATCTGAAACCTGCCATAGACACTTTCAGAAAGTGTTTTGTCAAATTCGTAAGAAGGATACTTGCTGTAGGCGTCAAATACATTTGCTGAGGAGAGAAACACCAGCTTACAGCCATAGTCTTTGGCGTATTGAGCCAAATGCCTATGCATGGTAATGAGCGCGTCAAAAGGCCCTCTAATTACAGAAATAACTACCGTGGGCGCAACAGAAGCTAACAGCTCATAGGCAGAATCCTCAGCTGCATTAAAGGAAGTGAATTTCTGATTTTTCCCATAGGTATTTTCTTGGGTGCAATAGGTACCTAAAGTATTGTAAAATCTGTTGAATTCTCTAAAGAGAAGCCCTCCAATAAAACCACTGGCTCCAAAAATAAAAATCTTTTTTGCTTTCAAAAGCCTGTTGTTATATGTATTAACCCTTGTAAAATGGGAGTTTCACCACGGAGGCTTTAAGGGCTTTTTTTCTGACCTGAATAAAAATCTCGCTGTCTACTTTACTGTGGTCTATAGACACATACCCAAGACCAATGCCAATTCCTAGAGAGGGAGACATAGTACCAGAGGTCACGATTCCTATTTCGTTTCCTTGCGCGTCTACAATGGGATAATCATGTCTAGGAATGCCCCTTTCTTCTAGCGCAAAAGCCACCAGTTTTCTTTGAACACCTGTTTCTTTCTGTGCGGCCAAGCCTACTGCGTTTACAAAATCTTTGGAGAATTTGGTGATCCAACCCAATCCAGCTTCTAGCGGAGAGGTTTGGTCATTAATATCATTTCCGTATAGGCAATACCCCATCTCTAATCTCAAGGTGTCTCTGGCCGCCAAACCTACAGGTTTAATGCCATAAGAAGCGCCTGCTTCAAATACCTTATCCCAAAGCTGTGCTGCTTCTTCGTTCTTGCAATAAATCTCAAAACCTCCTGATCCCGTATATCCAGTCGCAGAGATAATCACCTGTTCAATACCCGCGAAAGGACCTACCTCAAAATGATAAAAGGGAATGTCTGCCAATGAAATATCCGTGAGCGACTGCATGGATTCTACGGCTTTTGGGCCTTGTATGGCCAAAAGGGAATAGTCGTTGGATAGGTTCCTGAGCTGCGCTTTGTAAGTCTCATTGTAGGTATTAATATGGGCCCAGTCTTTGTCAATATTAGAGGCGTTAACCACCAACAAATATTTCTCGGGCGCGAGCATATATACAATAAGGTCGTCTACAATACCACCAGTTTCATTTGGGAAACAGCTGTACTGTGCCTTTCCTGGTTTTAAATTGGCCACTTCGTTAGAAGTCACTTTCTGGAGTAGATCAAAAGCTGTTGGACCTTCTACTAAAAATTCTCCCATATGAGATACGTCAAATACACCCACGCCATTTCTTACGGTTTCGTGTTCTGCGTTAATCCCTTCGTAAGAGACAGGCATATTGTAACCAGCAAAAGGAACCATTTTGGCACCAAGCGATTCGTGTACTGAAGTAAGGGCAGTATTTTTCATGCAAATAATTTTTGTAAAAGTATTTATTTCTTGGAGAATACACCACTCCTTTCGGTAAACAATATCCTTTTTTTAGTTCACCATATTTTAGTACTTTTAGACGTATTCAAAACCCAATTATGAAAGCGTATTTTTTCCTTTGTGCCTCTTTAGTTGCTTTTTTTGTAACGGCACAACAACTTCCTACAGATTATTTAACGGCTGATTTTCACAAAGGCCGCAGAGATGCTTTTAGGGCAGAAATGCCGGCTAACTCAGTAGCGGTGTTGTTTTCCAATCCGGTGAGAAATAGGGCCAATGATGTAGATTATATCTACCACCAAGATCCAGATTTTCACTACCTCACGGGTTATAACGAACCCCATGCGGTGCTGTTGATTTTCTCTTCGCCACAAACAACGCCAGACGGGAACACTTACAAGGAGTTAATTTTTGTACAAGAACGCAATGCTAGGGCTGAACAATGGAATGGCAAAAGGTTAGGCGTTGAAGGAACTATTGCTAGCTTAGGTTTTGAATCTGCTTATAATGGTAGTGAATTTGCGGCTTTAGATATAAATTTTAAATCGTTTGACAAAGTGTTGTTTTACAACTTTAACAATGATTACAGAGACACTAGAGATGGGGCAGATTTATTTGATCTAGTCAAATCTTTTAAAAATAAAATAGGATTTCCAGCCAACTACAATGCGTCGCTTCAGCAGGTATACACCTTAATTCAATCTACCACTGAAAAAGACACCCAAAAAGTGGTGTCTCAATTAAAACGCTACATGAGTAGAGATGCTTCTTTGGCAGAAGATCCAGTGGTGAAAGATTTTCTAAATGCTACCATGCAACCCAAGGATCAGAAAATAATGGACCGCGCTAAAACAGCTGTAAACTTGGCTATAAATCAGTACAATTTTGATTTGCAAGGCCTTGGCCAAATTATGAGTGGTTTAAGAGAAACCAAATTGCCAGAAGAAATGGCGCTTTTAAGGAAAGCCATTGAGATATCGGCCGTAGGCCAATTGGAAGTAATGAAAGCCATGCACCCAGGAATGTCTGAGACAGAGGTGCAAGGAGTGCATGAATATGTGTATAAAAAATACGGGGCAGAATACGAGGGGTATCCGTCTATTGTGGGCGGTGGAAACAACGGTTGTATTTTGCATTATATAGAAAATAACAAGCCTGAGCTGGGGGCAGAATTGGTCTTAATGGATTTGGGTGCTGAATACCACGGATACACTGCAGACGTGACCAGAACCATTCCCGCCAATGGAGTATTTAGTCCGGAGCAAAAAGCGATTTATGACATTGTGTACAATGCCCAAGAGGCAGGAATAGCAGCCAGTGTGGTAGGTGCGCCATTTTCTGCTCCAGGCGCTGCGGCTTCTAAAGTGGTGGCAGACGGTCTTATATCGCTAGGTCTTATTAAGGAGGCTTCTGAGGCTAGAAAATACTTTCCACATGGCACCTCACATTATTTAGGTTTAGATGTTCACGACAAAGGTACTTACGGTCCTTTTAAGGCTAATACAGTCATTACAGTGGAGCCTGGAATCTATATTCCAGAGGGCAGTGATTGCGATCCAAAGTGGTGGGGTATTGCGGTTAGAATAGAAGACGATATACTAATTTCAGACCAAGGACCTGTCTTACTATCTTATATGGCACCGCGTTCTGTGGAGGCTATTGAGGCGGCCATGAAGCTTCCAAGCCCCTTAGACGCATTTAGTTTACCAAGCCTAGAATAGTCATGCAAATTAGGAGTCTACTCGCAATTTGTTTTTGCTTTTTTACTGGGTTTATGAGCGCTCAGAAATTATATGTTTTGGGAACGCTTCAAGATGGTGGGTCCCCACATATGGGTTGTGAAAAGTTGTGCTGTGCAGTTGAAAAAGCAAATGATTATGTCAGTAGTATAGGGGTAGAAGGGGCGCATAAATCTTATATTTTTGACGCTACACCAGATGTTGTATCACAAGCCAATTATTTGAGAGCGGTCTCTGGCCATAATGAAGTGGCTGTTTTTCTTACCCATGCACATATGGGGCATTATACAGGGCTCATGCATTTTGGAAGAGAGGCTTATAACGCTTCTGAAACATTGGTTTATGCCATGCCTAAAATGACTTCTTTTTTAAATCAAAACGGTCCTTGGAGTCAATTGGTGTCTTTGAAAAATATTACGCTAAAGCCTTTACAAGAAAATCAAGTAGTTTTTTTAGATCAAAGTTTATCAGTCACTCCTTTAAAAGTGCCTCACAGAGACGAATATTCAGAAACAGTGGGTTATTTGATTAAAGGAAAAAACAAGACTGCTTTGTATATTCCAGATATTGACAAATGGTCTAAATGGACTGTGGCCATTGAACAACTAATTGAGCAAGTAGATTACGCCTTTTTAGATGGGACATTTTTTTTAGATGGAGAAGTGCCTAGGCCCATGGCAGAAGTGCCACATCCCTTTGTTTCTGAAACGGCTGCACTTTTGAGTTCACTGCCTTTAAAAGAGCGTCAAAAAGTATATTTTATTCACTTAAACCATAGTAATCCTGCTCGCAACCCTGAATTTCAAGGCCGTATAGCTCTAGAAAATCAAGGGTTTCATTTTGCTGAATTTGGACTATCTTTTGATTTATAGAAAAACTATTCTTGCATTAGGAAGCGCTTGAGTCCCTGGTAATCAGAAATTTTGGTGGCTTGTTTTTGTTTGGACAATACCTCTACAATCTTCTTTGGAATGGTCAGTGTCTTACCGAGGGTTTCTTCTACCACTTCTAAAAACTTCACAGGATGGGCAGTTTCTAAAAATACGCCATAGGTGTTCGGATGGTTTTTCTGATATTCTAAAAGTCCTAAATACCCTACCGCTCCGTGTGGGTCTGTAGTGTAATGGTGCTCTTTTTCAATAGCACGCATGGCTTTCTTTGTTTGTGGGTCTGAAAAACTATAGGCACTGAATCCTTTTTCAAGAATTCCGTGTTCATTTTCATGCATCTGTAAGATTCTGACAAAGTTGCTAGGATCTCCTACATCCATAGCATTTGATATAGTGGCCACCGACTTTTCTGCCTTGTATGTCCCATTTTTCATGAAATTGGGCACCACTTTATTGGCATTGGTGGCGGCTATAAAATGAGATACGGGAAGTCCCATTTCTCTAGCGACCATACCGGCACAGATGTTTCCAAAATTACCAGAAGGTACAGAGAAAACCAGTTCCTTTCCACTTTTGTCTAGAGAGGGTTTAAGGGTTTTATAGGCTAAGAAGTAGTACAGCATTTGTGGCAACCATCTCGCTACGTTGATGGAATTGGCAGAGGTGAGTTGTTTGTAGTCGGTGATCTCAGGGTCTAAAAAGGCTGTTTTGACCATTTTTTGACAATCGTCAAAGCTACCATGGACCTCTAATGCTTTAATATTTTGCCCCAAAGTAGTGAGTTGTTTTTCCTGTATAGGGCTCACTTTTCCGCTGGGATATAAGATTACTACTTCTACTCCTTCTACGCCTAGAAATCCATTGGCTACGGCACCTCCAGTATCTCCAGATGTAGCTACCAATACCGTCACAGGGGCTTGATTTTTTTCAGAAAACAAACCGAGGCATTGCGCCATAAATCGTGCTCCTACATCTTTAAAGGCTAGGGTAGGGCCATGAAATAATTCAAGAGACCCTATACTATCCGAAAGCGGTACCACTGGGAACTCAAAATCTAAGACCGTTTCTAAGACTTTTTTTAAGTCGCTTTTACTTAATATATCTTGGGTAAAAGGCCGCATGACTTCAAGGCCAATTTCTACCGGACTAAGACTTTCTATCTGATTAAAAAAACTGGGGTCTAGACTGGGAATGTGGTCTGGATAATACAAGCCTTTATCTGGTGCAATCCCTTTAATGACTGCTTCTTTAAAGCTTGCTTTTAAACTGGGGGTGTCTATTGAAAAATATTCCATTTTATGCTAAGCGGGGTACACCCCTTTTTCATTGATGTTAGATATGTGTATGTCAAATGAAATCCCAAAGGGTTCATAGGCGAGCCTAATAGCGTCTGCAACTTTTAAGGCCTTATCTTTCCCTTTTGACAGGGCAAATACAGAAGGCCCGGAGCCTGAAATTCCACCTCCCAACGCACCGGCATTCAGCGCTGCTACTTTTATTTCGTTAAATCCAGGGATGAGTATGCTCCTTACTGGTTCAATGACTACATCTTGAAGCGAACGACCAATTAATTCGTAATCTTCTCGGTATAATCCAGCGACCAACCCACCCACATTACCCCATTGGGTAATAGCGTCTTTAAGTGAGAGGTTAGATTTTAATATCCTTCTAGAATCTGCTGTTTTAATTTCTATTTGAGGGTGTATGACAGTGGCGTATAATGCACTGGGGCTTGGGAGTGAAATAACATCTAAGGGATCTGTACTTCTCACCAGAGTAAAGCCGCCTAAGAGGGCTGGAGCCACATTATCTGCATGAGCCACTCCTGAGGCCAGACGTTCTCCCTCCATAGCAAATGGAATGAGTTCTTTTGTTGTAAAAGGATCCCCCAATAGATGGTTTATGGCCCAAACCGCACCAGCACTGCTTGCAGCACTGCTGCCTATACCACTACCTGCTTTTATACGTTTGTCTATTTTAATGTCAAAACCAGCGTCACTTCCCAAGGCTTCGAGAAGCGCCAAACCCGCTACACCTGCTACATTTTGGGTAGTCTCCATAGGAAGGTCTTGCCCTAAAATTTCGCTAATAGTAATGCCTTTTATGGTAGTTTGTGTCACAGTCATATAGTCTCCCACTCCAGCAAGAGAAAGACCAAGGACGTCAAAGCCGCAAGACACATTGGCAATAGTTCCGGGACAAAATACACGTATAGACTTCATGAAATAAGGCTTTATGATCTTAAAGGTAGTTGTTAAAAGTTTCCCACTCGGATAATATCTGCAAAAATACCAGAGGCTGTTACAGCTGCCCCAGCACCCGCGCCCTTTATAATCATGGGCTGATCCGGATAGCGTTCTGTATAAAACAAGACAATATTATCACTTCCTTCTAAAGCGTAAAAATCATGACCCTGGGGTATTTCTTGAAGCCCCACGGAAGCTTTTCCGTCTTTAAAGCTGGCCACGTATTTTAGTTTTGCGCCTTTGGCCGATGCCTTTTGGTACAATGCTTGGAAATCTCCCTCATATTTGATTAAACTTTCAAAGAAGGCTTCATTAGAGTTCGTTTCTAGACTTTCTGCCGGTAAGAATGCGTTGTTCTCAATATCTGATATTTCCATGACATGACCACTCTCTCTCGCTAGGATTAGTATTTTACGCATAACGTCTATTCCGCTTAGGTCTATAGTTGGGTCTGGCTCAGTATAGCCCTCTTCCTGAGCTTGCTTTACCACATCGTGGAAAGTGGTTTGATCATTAAAATGATTAAACACAAAATTTAAACTGCCAGAAAGTACGGCTTGAATTTCTTTGATCTCATCTCCAGAGGCTACGAGGTTTTTAAGCGTGTCTATAATGGGTAATCCAGCTCCTACATTCGTTTCAAATAAGAAAGAAGCATTATAAGCCCTGGCCAAATCTTTGAGTTTTCTATAATTTGGATAGGCAGAAGCACAGGCAATTTTGTTACAAGTAACCACAGAAATACTCTTGGAAAGATAATCTGCGTAAGTGTTTGCCACCACATCACTAGCGGTATTGTCTACAAAAATGGCATTTCTGAGGTTTAGATCTGTTATTTTTTGTAAAAATAAGGCTTGGTCTGCTTTTTCCCCATTGGAAAGTATATTTTGCCAATTGTTGAGGTCTATTCCGTCTGAGGCAAAACACATGGTCCTAGAATTACTCATACCAATAACCCTTACAGAGAGTTTTAACTGCTTTTTAAGGTAGTCTTTTTGTTGGGCCAATTGCGCCAATAATTTAGCCCCTACATTTCCAACCCCCATGACAAAGAGGTTTAACTGTTTAATATTTTCTTCGAAGAATACTTCATGTAGTGCATTCAAGGCTTTTTTAACGTCTGTTTTTTCTATTACTGCGGAGATGTTTCGTTCAGAAGCCCCTTGAGCTATAGCCCTGATATTAACATTGTTTTTACCTAGGGTAGCAAACATTTTACCACTTAGACCTTGGTGCTTTTTCATCTGATCGCCTACCAGCGCAATAATGGCCAGATCATTTTCTGCATTGACGGCTTTAATTTTACCCTGAGACATTTCAAATTCGAAGGCTTCATTTACGAGTGCCACTGCGTTTGAAGTGTCTTCTGCAGCAATCCCCACACAGATAGAATGTTCTGAAGAAGCTTGTGTAATTAATACCACACTTATTTTTGCATTGGAGAGCACTTCAAAAAATCTTTTAGATATTCCTGGAATACCTACCATGCCTGGTCCTTCTAATGAAATTAAGGCCATATTTTCTACATGGCTAATGCCTTGTACGGTTTTGTTTCCTTCTGAAGTTTGTTTTTGAATCAGTGTACCTACCGCCTGAGGGTCAAAAGTGTTTTTAATGGCAATAGGAATTTGCTTTTGTAAGACCGGTTGAATGGTAGGAGGGTAGAGAACTTTAGCACCAAAATGAGATAACTCCATGGCCTCTTCATATGAAATGCTAGTGATGGGTCTTGCTTGCTTTACCAATTTTGGATTGGCTGTAAACATGCCACTTACGTCGGTGTATATTTCAAGCAATACTGCGTCTAGAGCAGCTGCCACTATAGCTGCAGTAAAATCTGAACCACCCCTTCCTAGTGTAGTTGCAACACCATCTGTACTAGATGCAATAAAGCCACCCATCACTACAATAGCGTTTTTATTGTCCTCATTGAATGCTTTCAATTTTTGATTGGTGAGCGGGTAGTTCACAGTTGCTTTACCGTGCAATTGGTCAGTGGTAATGAGTGTTCTCGCGTCCGCATGAAGGGCGTCTAAGCCTTGAGACTTAAAGTAAGCACTGATAATATAAGAGGACAATAGTTCTCCAAAGCTCACTATTTTGTCTGAGAGTTTTGGTGTTATTTCTCCTATGAGGAATGCTCCTTCTAAAAGGGTTTCTAAGGTGTTTAATGCCGCTTTAATCTGGCTTAAGATTCCAGCCTGATCATTGGTTGGAATCAGAGATTTTACCGTGTCTAAGTGTCTTTTTTCAATCTCGTTTAAGGGTATTTTGTATTCGGGATCTTGATGGGCTGCTGAAGCTGCGGTTTCTAGTAATAAATCCGTTATGCCTCCAAGTGCAGAAACAATTACATATTGTTTTTTATAGGCGTTCTGTTGAACGATGTTTTTTACAAGACTGATATTTTGTGCGTTGGCTACTGAGGTACCACCGAATTTTAAAACATTCATGGGTTAATTTTTAAAAATAAAATAAATAAATAGGTTGCGGAAGTAATCATCTAGTACCCCAAAGGGGTTCCTGTAGTAGTAGTCATAGCAAATGTACTCGTTAGATTACGAGTGCCTGTAGTTTCAATACGAAGTGAAAATGGCATGCTTTGATGATTTATAAATCAAATATAGACAAATGCTCCACCTGAGCATTGTAAAACACTTATTTTTAGTAGATGTGTAATTTTAGATACTTTTTGATGAGAATTTATAGATATATACGCTGAAATGGAGGTATATCAAAAAAGCCGCTCCAACGGAGCGGCTTTTTTGATAGGCTGTACATGTTTTCATTAAGAGGCTTCAGATGACTCTTCTGCTTTTTTTATGGTAACCTTTAGTTTATCATCATCATTGGCATCTCTGTCCAATGAAATGGTGTCTCCTGAAACCAAATTAGCATTGACTATCTGCTCTGCTAAACTGTCTTCAATATACTTCTGAATGGCTCTTTTCAGTGGTCTTGCACCAAATTGTTTGTCAAATCCTTTTTCAGCAATAAAATCTTTTGCCTTTTTAGACAGTTTTAATTGGTACCCCAGACCTTCAATTCTCTTGAACAACTTCTTTAACTCAATATCAATGATCAAGTGAATGTCTTCTTGCTCTAGGGCGTTAAAGATAACTATGTCGTCTATTCTGTTGAGAAATTCAGGAGCAAATGCCTTTTTGAGGGCATTTTCTATGACGCCTTTATTATGCTTGTTTGACTGTGCTTTCATAGAAGCAGTTCCAAAACCAACCCCTTGACCAAAGTCTTTGAGTTGTCTAGACCCAATATTGGAGGTCATAATAATAATGGTGTTTCTAAAATCAATCTTACGACCTAGACTATCTGTTAAATAACCGTCGTCTAAGACTTGTAGCATGGTGTTAAACACATCTGGATGCGCTTTTTCTACCTCGTCCAAAAGAATTACAGCATAAGGTTTACGCCTCACTTTTTCAGTTAACTGCCCTCCTTCTTCATAACCCACATAGCCCGGTGGGGAACCAATTAACCTAGAAATGGCAAATTTCTCCATGTATTCACTCATGTCTATACGAATGAGCGATTCTTCAGAGTCAAACAATTCCTTAGCCAATACTTTAGCCAATTGAGTTTTTCCTACCCCTGTTTGGCCTAAAAATATAAAAGATCCAATGGGTTTATTAGGGTCTTTTAATCCAGCCCTATTTCTTTGAATGGCCTTGGCTACTTTTGCAACTGCCTCGTTCTGACCAATGACCGCTTGTTGAATAATTTCTGGTAATTTGGCCAATTTTGTGCTCTCTGCCTGTGCAATTCTAGTGACAGGAATACCACTCATCATAGAAACTACATCTGCCACATGGTTATCTGTAACAACTTCTTTATGTAGTTTGCTCTCCTCTTCCCATTGTTCTTGGGCGTCTTGAAGGGCTTTTTCCAGTTTTTTCTCGTCGTCCCTCAGTTTTGCTGCCTCTTCATAACGCTGCTTTTTCACTACAGTGTTCTTTTCTTCCCGAACAGTTTCTAGCTGGTTTTCTAAACTGACAATCTGCTTGGGCACATTCATATTGGTAATATGAACTCTAGAGCCCACTTCATCTAGGGCGTCAATAGCCTTGTCTGGTAAGAATCTGTCCGTAATATAGCGGTCCGTAAGCGTCACACATGCTTCTAACGCCTCCTCGGTATAACTCACATTATGGTGGTCTTCGTATTTGGGTTTAATATTTTTTAAAATCTCTATGGTCTCTTCTACTGAGGTGGGTTCCACAATGACTTTTTGAAACCTTCTTTCCAAGGCACCGTCTTTTTCTATGTGTTGTCTGAACTCATCTAAAGTAGTAGCACCAATACATTGAATCTCTCCTCTGGCCAGGGCTGGTTTAAACATATTAGAAGCATCTAAACTTCCTGTAGCACCACCTGCACCTACAATGGTGTGAATTTCATCTATAAATAAGATAATGTCGTCGTTTTTTTCCAATTCGTTCATGACCGCTTTCATACGCTCTTCGAATTGACCACGGTATTTTGTACCCGCTACTAAGGAGGCTAAATCTAAAGTAACCACCCTTTTGTTGAACAGTACCCTTGAGACCTTTTTTTGTGTGATTCTAAGCGCCAAACCTTCAGCAATGGCACTTTTACCCACTCCTGGTTCACCGATTAATAAGGGATTATTTTTCTTTCTGCGGCTTAAAATTTGAGACACACGCTCTATTTCTTTTTGTCTTCCTACCACAGGATCTAAGCGATTTTCTTCTGCCATCTGGGTGAGGTCTCTACCAAAGTTGTCAAGTACAGGAGTTTTTGATTTTTTACCTGACTTGTTGGCAGTTGTGCCACCTCCAAAAGATTCTCCAGCAGCTTCTTCTGAGTCAGACTCACTTGAGAAAGAAGCCTCGGTTGGTCCGCTGGTATAATCGTCGTCTGAAGTGATCATAGATTTAAACTGTTCTTTAACACCATCGTAGTCTACCATCATTTTTTGCAACAATTTGGTGGTAGGGTCATTCTCGTTTCTGAGAATACACAACAACAAATGCGCCGTATTAATAGCTGTACTCTGAAAGAGTTTGGCTTCTAGGAAAGTGGTTTTTAAAGCCCTTTCTGCTTGTCTGGTGAGGTGGAGGTTCTTTTTGTCCTGATGCACCAAACTAGGGTTTGGATTTGCTGGACTGAGGATTTCTACCTTTCTTCTCAGGTGTTCTAAGTCTACTGACAAGGCGTCTAAGATGCTAATGGCTTTTCCGCCACCATCTCTTAATAAACCCAACATTAGGTGCTCCGTTCCAATAAAGTCATGCCCCAATCTAAGGGCTTCTTCTTTGCTGTAGGCAATTACGTCTTTTACTCTAGGTGAAAAATTATCATCCATAAACCAGTTGTTTATACTCAAAAATACTAAATCTTTTTAGCACTTATTTACAAATACTATTCCTTTTTGTAATATATGACACAATTGACAAAAAATCATTTGCTTGTCCAAACAACTAAACGCTATTTTATGAACTATTTGTCCTATGATATATGTTGATAAATTATTTAATAAAGTCCTTTTTAACTTCCCCTAAAGCATCCAAATTATGTATATTGGCTTGATTTTTTAATGAATAATGAATAGCTTTTTAATATGGCAGAAGGAGAAAAATTAATTCCTATTAACATAGACGAAGAAATGAAGTCTGCCTACATAGATTATTCTATGTCGGTGATTGTATCACGTGCCTTACCAGATGTAAGAGATGGTTTAAAGCCTGTACACCGAAGGGTGTTGTTTGGTATGCATGAGTTGGGTGTTAGAGCAACAAGCGCCCATAAAAAATCTGCAAGAATTGTAGGAGAAGTTTTGGGTAAGTATCACCCACACGGAGATACCTCAGTATATGACACCATGGTTCGTATGGCTCAAGAATGGAGTTTGCGTTATATGCTCGTAGACGGCCAGGGTAACTTTGGTTCCATTGACGGAGACAGTCCTGCAGCCATGCGTTATACGGAGGCCCGTATGCGCAAGATTGCAGACGACATGCTTATAGATATTGACAAAGATACGGTAGACCACCAGTTGAACTTTGACGACACTTTAGAGGAACCGACTGTTCTTCCTACCAGAATCCCAAACCTTTTGGTGAATGGCGCTTCTGGAATTGCAGTAGGTATGGCAACCAATATGCCCCCGCACAACCTCTCTGAGGTAGTAGACGGAACTGTAGCCTATATAGAGAATCCTAATATAGAAATAGATGAACTCATCACCCATATTAAGGCACCAGACTTTCCTACGGGAGGGGTGATCTTTGGATATGAAGGGGTAAAAGAAGCTTTTCATACTGGAAGAGGTAGGGTCGTTGTACGTGCAAAGGCTATCATTGAAGAGGTACAAGGTAGGGAATGTATTGTTGTAACGGAGATTCCTTATCAAGTGAATAAGGCAGACATGATCAAGAAAACAGCAGACTTGGTCAATGAAAAGAAAATTGAGGGTATTGCCACTATTAGGGATGAATCCGATAGAAATGGAATGCGTATTGTATACATCCTAAAAAGAGATGCTATTCCAAATATTGTATTAAATACCCTGTATAAATACACTTCACTTCAATCTTCTTTTAGTGTCAATAATATTGCACTTGTCAATGGAAGGCCCCAGCAATTAAATGTCAAGGAAATGATCCACTATTTTGTGGAACACAGGCATGAAGTTGTGGTGAGAAGAACCCAATTTGAATTAAAGAAAGCAGAAGATAGGGCCCACATCTTAGAAGGTCTGATCATTGCTTCAGACAATATAGATGAGGTCATAAAACTCATTAGAGCTTCTTCAAGTCCAGATGAGGCTAGAGAATCTTTAATGGAGCGTTTTAAATTGTCTGAGATTCAAGCCAAGGCTATTGTAGAAATGCGCCTGCGTCAATTGACCGGTCTTGAACAAGATAAGTTAAGAAACGAGTACAACGATATTATTGCGACCATTGCAGATCTTAAAGATATTTTAGCAGATAAGGAGCGTAGAATGACCATTATTAAAGAGGAACTCCAGGAGGTGAAAGCCAAGTACGGAGACGAACGTCGTTCTGAGATAAACTACGCAGGAGGAAGCTTGAGTATAGAAGACATGATTCCAGATGAGCAGGTGGTGATTACCATTTCTCATGCAGGTTATATTAAGAGAACGCCTCTTTCTGAGTACAAGACTCAAAACAGAGGTGGTGTAGGACAAAAGGCATCGGCGACAAGAAATGAAGATTTCTTGGAGCACTTATTTGTGGGAACCAACCACCAATATATGTTGTTCTTTACCCAAAGTGGGAAGTGTTTCTGGATGCGTGTATACGAAATCCCAGAAGGCTCAAGAACCTCTAAGGGTAGGGCCATTCAAAACCTTATTAATATCACGCAAGAAGACAAGGTGAAGGCCTTTATTTGTACTCAAGACCTTAAGGATGAGGAGTATGTGAACAGCCATTACGTGATCATGGCCACTAAAAAAGGAATTGTTAAGAAAACATCCTTAGAGCAGTATTCTAGACCTAGAACGAATGGTATTAATGCCATTGGTGTTAGAGAGGGAGATGAGCTTTTAGAGGCTAAATTAACGACTGGAACCAGCCAAGTGTTCCTAGGCCTTAAATCTGGTAAAGCCATTCGCTTTGAAGAGAGCAAAACTAGACCTATGGGTAGGGGTGCTTCTGGAGTAAGAGGAGTGAGTTTAGCAGATGACCAAGATGAGGTAATTGGAATGGTGACCGTTCACAATGAAGAAGACCACATTTTGGTAGTTTCTGAAAAAGGATATGGAAAACGTTCTTCTATGGAAGACTACCGTGTGACCAACCGAGGTGGAAAAGGGGTTAAAACCATTTCTATTACCGAGAAAACAGGTGGGCTTGTTGCGATTAAAAACGTGACAGATTCAGATGACCTGATGATTATTAATAAATCTGGTATTGCCATTAGATTAGGCGTAGAAGACTTGCGTGTCATGGGTAGAGCTACTCAAGGTGTTAAATTGATTAATATTAGAGAAAACGATTCTATTGCGGCAGTAGCTAAAGTGGTTAAAGAAGAAGAGGAAGAAATTCTTTCCGAGGAATTGGATCATTCTGACACTAGCGCCCATGCTGCTCCGTCTGCACCTGAAACAAGTCAAGAAAACAGTGAAGAAACAGGGTCTGAATCTTAAATTTGATTATTTTTACGCCCTCTTTTAAAATTATATAAAAACAATAACAATGAAAAAAACAATATTATTATTAGCAGCTATTGGAATGTCTACTGCTAGTTTTGCTCAGAAAGATGAAATTAAAGCGGCTAATAAGGCGCTTAAATCTGGAGACGCAGCAGCAGTGCTTTCTGCCTTGGAAGGAGCTGCTTCCACGATAGACGCAGCAGATGCTAAGTACGTAAATCAATACTACTTTTTGCAAGGAGAAGCTTATGCTATTCAAGCGAAAGCAGGTGATTTTTCTGCTTATGACAAAGCGGTTGCCGCTTACACCAAAGCTATGGAAAGTGAAACGGCTTCAGGAAAAACCAAGTACACTGCAGATATTAAGCAAAAGTTTGCTGCCATGACCTCTGAAATTGTCAATCTGGCTGTATCTGACAACAACGAAGAGAAATTTAAGGACGCTGCTGAAAAGTTGTTTTTAAGTTATTCATTGAGTCCTCAGGATACCATTTATTTGTACTATGCAGCGAGTAGTGCAGTGAATGGAAATGAATATGAGTTGTCTTTAAAGTATTACAATATGCTTAAAGACATTAACTACGACGGTAGTGAGGAGAAATTCTCTGCCAGAAACATTGAAACAGGAGAGCGTGAGGAAATGCCAAAATCTCAAAGAGACTTAATGGTTAAATCTGGTGTTTATGACGAGCCTAAAGACGAGCGTACCCCATCTAAATTCAATGAAATCATTAAGAATATTGCTTTAATCTATACCCAATTGGGCGAGGACGACAAAGCCATGGCTGCTTATATTGAAGCTAGAGAAATAAACCCTAATGATGTTGGGCTTATTTTAAACCAAGCCAATTTGTACTTTAAGCAAGGAGAAAAAGAGAAGTTCAAGAGTCTCATGAATGAAGCTACAGAGGTAGATCCTACAAATCCTGATTTATTTTACAATATTGGGGTGATTAATATGGAGCAGGGAAATCCTACTGAAGCCAGAACAGCGTATCAGAAAGCCATTGATTTGTCGCCTACTTACATTAACGCCTATTTAAACTTATCTACTTCTTTTGTGAACGAAGGAAACGCATTGATTGATGAGATGAATACATTGGGAAGTTCTAAAAAGGATATTGCCCGTTACGACGAACTCAAAGCGGAGAAGCAAGCATTTTTCAAAAAAGCTGCAGAGGCATTAGAGGTAGGATTGGCTGCAAATGCAAATAATGCAGATTTGTTGGGTCAGTTAAAAAACATCTATGGTGCTTTAGGTGACAATGTAAACTATATGAGGATTAAGAAATTATTAGAAGAATAAATGCTATGCACTTTCTAGTATAAAAAAAGCCCTCCGTTGGAGGGCTTTTTTTGTGGTCTTATTATTCAGATCATTTTATGATCTTTTTAATCACCCTTAGGGAATGGGAGTACTGATTGGTGTCGTTGTTGAATATTCCTGTGTGGTCTATTCGGTCTATGCGAACCTTTCCGTGGCAGTGAATGATATGGTGGTCCGGAAGTATAATGCCTACGTGATCTATGACCCCTTCTGCATTGTCAAAGAATGCCAAATCTCCTGCTTCTGATTCTTCAATAAAACTCAGTGGTTCTCCTTGTTTGGATTGTAATTCAGCCGTCCTAGCCAATGTGTATCCATTGAGTTTATATGCCATCTGGCTCAATCCCGAGGCGTCTATGCCAAACGGGAGCGTGCCTCCTTTAAGATGGGGTGCGTTTAAATACATTAAAGCGGTATTTACTATCCCATTTTTAGTCCCCTTAGCCTTTGTGTTTCCTTCAAATGTATGGGACATTAAATTGGATTGACTGGTGTTAGCGCCCAATAAAACAGGCATAAGGCCACCGTTTTTTTCTTGAATAAAACCAGTGAGTTCTTGGCAATAGTGAGGGGTTTGCGCCTCTAGGCTTTGGTATTGGTCCTCTGAAATTTCCAATACTTGTAAATTTTCTACCCAACCTTCTGTTTGGTCGTAGGCCATTCTGACCTTAAACCACCATTTTCTGTGGTCTAGTATTTTAAAACCTTCTCCGTAATGGGCCATGGTAACAATCGCACTGTCCATATCTGGTGCGCTCCTTAAGGCTATATTAGAAAGTTTTACTATTCCAAAACGCATAGTTAGGCTTCTAGGTTGTTTTCAATCACCAGGGCAGAGGCGCCGCCGCCGCCATTGCAAATGGCTGCTGCGCCATAGCGCGCTTTCTCTTGGGCGAGCACATGGAGGAGTGTCACCACAATTCTGGCTCCTGAACATCCCAAAGGGTGGCCAAGAGAAACGGCGCCTCCGTGAATATTCACTTGACTATCTGGAATATTGAGTAATTTCATATTGGCCAATCCAACTACTGAAAAGGCTTCATTAAATTCAAAGAAATCTATGTCAGATTGTTGTATTCCAGCTTTTGAAAGGGCTTTAGGAAGTGCTTTAGCAGGTGCGACAGTAAACCATTCTGGCTCCAAAGCAGCGTCTGCATATCCTTTAATGGTGGCCAGTGGCCTAAGACCTAGGGACTTTGCTTTTTCTGCGCTCATTAGGACCAATGCTGCTGCCCCATCGTTAATTGTAGAAGCATTTGCAGCCGTTACAGTACCGTCTTTAGTAAAAGCCGGTCTTAAGGCTGGTATTTTATCTATAAATACATTGCTGTATTCCTCATCAGTATTAAAAATAATAGGATCTCCTTTGCGCTGCGGTATAGTCACAGGAACAATTTCACCAGAAAATTTTCCAGCATCCCAGGCAGCTTTAGCACGCTGGTAGGACTGAATGGCGAACTGGTCTTGATCTTCTCTTGAGCATTCGTAAGTTATGGCACATTGGTCTGCAAAAACTCCCATAGCGGTTTGTTTGTACACGTCTACTAAACCGTCCTTTTGCATGCTGTCTTCCAGGGCAGAAGGGCCAAATTTTTGCCCATTTCGCATAGACAGCAAATGGGGCGCCATACTCATGTTTTCCATACCACCGGCTATAACGACCTCTTGGTCTCCAAGCGCAATAGATTGCGCAGCTTGCATAATGGTTTTCATTCCAGAGGCACATACCTTGTTTACCGTAGTACAGGGAACGGTATTTGGAATTCCTGCTTTTATGGCTGCTTGTCTTGCAGGTGCTTGTCCTGTTCCGGCTTGCAACACATGGCCCATAATGACTTCTCCCACCTCGGATGGGTCTAAATTAATACGCTCCAAAGCACCTTTTATTGCAATGGCGCCCAGTTCTGGCGCTGCAATTTGTGATAAAGCGCCCATAAAACGTCCAATGGGTGTTCTTACTGCAGAAACAATGACAACTTCTTTCATAGAATGATCTTAAATTGTATTGCTTCAAAAATACTAAAATTAGTGGCAAAGCCGCTTGCAGAAAAACTAAAATAACGCCGGTATGGGTTTATTTTTCTATTTTTGGATTAAACTTATTTCATGGCTAAAGGTCTAGATACCCTCTATAAAAACCAATCCCTACTGTATAAATACCTGCTCTACATATTAGCGGTGGGTTTGGTGGTTTATTTTTTTCCAAAAGGAGGGAAGTTTAAATACGAATTTCAAAAGGGAAAGCCATGGCAACATGAGACATTGTATGCTCCATTTGATTTTAGCGTTAAAAAGACCCCAGAGGAATTGTCAGAAGAGACAGCAACTATTCGGCGCGAGCACATTCCTTATTTTTCCCTGAATGACTCCCTGTTATTACAATCAAAAGAAGACTTGTCCCTCGCATTGGCAGATTTAAAAATAAGCCAACCAACACTAAAAGATACCGCCCAAATTAAAAGGGTCTTATTCAATGTATTAGACAGCATATATTCCCGAGGTTTACTGGCTAGAAATGCCACAGAAAACTTAGGCAATAGTTTGTATTTATTGCAAGGGAATACCGCCAGTTTAAGGCTTGTAAGCTCTTTTGTGAGCATTCCAGAATTACTCCCTTTGATTCAAGCCCAAATCCAATCCCCAATTTTTAAGCGTCAAGCACCTTTTGCAGAAGAGTTGTTGTTAGACGTGGTAGTTCCCAATGTGGTTTACAACAAAGACTTTACGGAAAAATCGCTTTCACAAGCCATAAATAGTCTGTCGTTAACAAGGGGTTTTGTAGATAAGGGCAAACTTATTATTGCAAAAGGAGCCGTTGTAGAACAAGATAATTACAAGGTACTACTATCCCTTAAATCAGAGTATGAATCTGTTTTATGGTCAGACGCCAATTACTATATTATCCTTTTTGGTTATACCCTTTTGGTGGCATTAGTGATGGTTATGTTGTTCTTGTTTTTAGCTAAATATAGGCCACACATATATAGGGACAATACCCAACTCACTTTTATATTGGCCAATGTGGTCCTCATGGTCCTGCTAACTACACTTGTGGTGCAATACAACGAAACTTATGTATACGTAGTGCCACTGTGTATTTTACCCCTCATCCTTAAAACGTTTTTTGACGCTCGTTTGGGGCTCTTTGTTCATGTGCTCACGGTACTTATTTTAGGGTTCGTAGTACCCAATAGTTTTGAGTTTATTTTTTTACAAACCATTGCCGGTATTGTAACCATTTTATCAGTTACAGAGTTGTATAAAAGGGCCAACTTATTTATTTCAGTGGGTCAAATCACCATAGTGTATATGTTGGGTTATTTTTCCTTTCACATCATTCAAGAAGGTGCTATAAACAATTTACAGTGGCTGGTTTTTGGCCTTTTTGCCTTAAACGGCATGATAACACTCTTTGCTCAACCCCTCATCTACATTTACGAGAAACTCTTTGGTCTGGTCTCTGAGGTGTCTCTATTAGAACTTTCAGACACCAATTCAAAACTCTTAAAAGAACTCTCTAATAAGGCGCCAGGGACTTTCCATCACTCCCTACAGGTAGCAAATCTTGCAGAGGCCGCTGCCAACGAAATTGGAGCAAATGCCATGCTTGTTAGGGTAGGGGCGCTATACCACGATATTGGAAAAATGAACCACCCTACTTATTTTTCCGAAAATCAGATCACTTCTGTGAACCCACACCACGAATTAGATCCTTTAGACAGTGCTAAGATTATTTTAGACCATGTGACCGATGGAATTGAAATAGCTAAAAAATACAATTTACCAGACCGATTGATAGATTTTATAAGGGTGCACCACGGAACCACTCAAGTGTATTATTTCTATAAAAAAGCCCAAGAGACCGACCCTAACATAGATATTTCTTTATTTACTTATCCAGGACCCCTTCCTTTTTCAAAGGAAACGGCTATTCTCATGATGGCAGACGCTGTAGAAGCTGCTTCAAAAAGTCTTAAAAACCCTACTTATTTAGAGATAGATGCTTTTGTAGAAAAGATTATTACAGGCCAAATGCAGGCCAATCAGTACGTAAATGCCAATATTACCTTTAAGGACATTGAATTAGTTAAGAAGGTCTTAAAAGGCAAACTAACTAATATCTACCACCTTAGGGTTACGTATCCAGAATAATTCAGGATCAATGAAAAATAAAGCTAAAAAAAGCTTTAAAAATGTTGTGATATTATATTCTAAAAAGTACATTTGCAACCGCGTTTTTAAGGCGTGAAACACTTTTTGTGTTAGGAGAGGTGCCAGAGTGGTAATGGAGCAGATTGCTAATCTGTCGACGGGTAACTGTCGCCAGGGTTCGAATCCCTGTCTCTCCGCTCTTTATTGAAAAATAGATACCTTATTACAAGGTCTCGGGGTGTAGCGTAGCCCGGTTATCGCGCCGCGTTTGGGACGCGGAGGTCGCAGGTTCGAATCCTGCCACCCCGAC
>CAKZOR010000035.1 GCA_937136755.1 uncultured Flavobacteriaceae bacterium
CAGTACGTAAATCATCAATAGTAACGTCTCCATCAAACTTAGCTATTAATTTATTTTCTTCAGATATGTTACCTGCTACCCCACCAACGTGGAATGTACGTAATGTTAACTGAGTACCAGGCTCTCCAATAGATTGTGCTGCAATTACACCAACTGCTTCACCTATTTGAACTTTACTTAATGTTGATAAACTTTGACCGTAACATTTTGCACATATACCTCTAGAAGATTCACATGTTAATGGAGATCTTACTTCCATTCTATCAATTCCAGATTTTTCAACGGCTAATGCCAATTGAGCTGTAATTGGTTGATTTGCTTCTAAGATTAACTCTTCTGTTACTGGATGATATACATCTTGTAAAGAAATACGCCCTTCAATTCTATCTGACAATGATTCTACAATCTCATCATTTTTCTTTAATGGCGTAACTTCTAAACCTCGTAGTGTTCCACAATCTTCTTCATTGATAATAACATCTTGAGAAACATCTACCAACCTACGTGTTAAGTAACCAGCATCTGCTGTTTTTAATGCCGTATCTGCTAAACCTTTACGAGCACCGTGAGTAGAGATAAAGTATTCTAAGATTGATAAACCTTCTTTAAAGTTAGAAAGAATTGGGTTTTCAATAATTTCTCCACCACCTGCAGTAGATTTTTTAGGCTTTGCCATTAATCCACGCATACCTGTTAACTGACGGATCTGTTCTTTAGAACCCCTCGCTCCAGAATCTAGCATCATATAAACAGAGTTAAACCCTTGCTGGTCTTCTCTAATACGTTTCATAGCCAATTCAGTAAGCATGGCGTTGGTAGAAGTCCAAACGTCAATGACTTGGTTGTATCTTTCATTATTGGTGATAAGACCCATGTTGTAGTTGGTCATAATACCCTCTACTTGACCATTGGCCTCAGCAATCATTTCGTGTTTTTCTGGTGGGATAATAATATCTCCTAAACTAAATGACAGACCCCCTTTAAAGGCAAATTCATACCCCATAGTTTTGATCTTATCCAAGAAGTCTGCCGTTACCGGAACAGAAGTAACACTTAAAATGTCTCCAATAATATCTCTTAATGATTTTTTGTTTAAGACCTGGTTCACGTAACCGGCTGCTTCAGGTACTACCATATTAAATAAAACCCTACCAACAGTAGTTTTTATAATTTGGTACACCAATTCACCTGCTTCGTTAAAGTCTTTAGCCCTTACTTTAATTCCTGCGTTTAGGGCAACCCTTCCTTCATTAAAGGCAATCACTACCTCTTCAGAAGAGTAGAAAGTAAGGCCTTCTCCTTGAACAGGCACTTCTTTAGTAGAAACACGCTCTTTGGTCATATAATACAGACCCAAGACCATATCCTGAGAAGGTACCGTAATTGGAGACCCATTGGCTGGATTGAGTATATTGTGAGAAGCTAACATTAATAATTGCGCTTCTAAAATAGCTTCAGGTCCTAATGGTAAGTGAACCGCCATCTGATCCCCATCGAAATCTGCGTTAAAGGCAGTACATACTAATGGGTGCAAACGAATCGCTTTTCCTTCTATTAACTTAGGCTGGAATGCTTGGATTCCTAATCGGTGAAGGGTTGGGGCCCTGTTTAATAATACAGGATGGCCTTTTAATACATTTTCTAAAATGTCCCAAACAACGGGTTCTTTCTTGTCTATGATTTTCTTAGCAGATTTAACCGTTTTCACAATTCCGCGCTCAATAAGCTTGCGAATTACGAATGGCTTATACAATTCTGCTGCCATATCTTTTGGAAGACCACATTCAAACAATTTCATTTCTGGTCCAACAACAATTACAGAACGAGCAGAATAATCAACACGTTTCCCTAATAAGTTTTGACGGAAACGACCTTGTTTACCTTTTAATGAATCTGAAAGTGACTTGAGTGGTCTGTTAGATTCTGTTTTTACAGCAGAGGCTTTACGCGTGTTGTCGAACAATGAATCTACAGATTCTTGAAGCATACGCTTCTCGTTTCTCAAAATAACCTCAGGGGCTTTAATCTCCACCAAACGCTTTAAACGGTTGTTTCTGATAATTACCCTACGGTATAAGTCATTTAAATCAGAGGTAGCAAAACGCCCTCCATCTAAAGGTACTAATGGTCTTAATTCTGGTGGAATAACCGGGATCACTTTCATGATCATCCACTCAGGTCTGTTTTCTCTGTTTTCTTGAGACTCTCTCAAAGACTCCACCACTTGTAAACGCTTAAGCGCTTCTGTCTTACGTTGTTTTGAGGTCTCTGTATTTGCTTTGTGTCTCAGCTCGTAAGACAGGGTATCTAGATCAATTCTAGAAAGAATGTCAATCAGACACTCTGCACCCATCTTAGCGATAAATTTATTGGGATCAGTGTCCTCTAAGTATTGGTTTTCCACAGGAATAGACTCTAAAATATTCAAGTATTCTTCCTCTGTTAAGAAATCCATTTTTTGAAGTTCCTCTCCTTCTGCCCCTTTAGCAATACCTGGCTGAATCACTACGTAACGCTCGTAGTAAATAATCATATCTAATTTCTTAGAGGGTAATCCTAAAAGGTATCCTATTTTGTTAGGTAAAGAACGGAAGTACCAAATATGAGCCACAGGAACCACTAAATTAATGTGACCTACACGGTCTCTACGAACCTTCTTCTCTGTTACTTCTACCCCACAACGATCACAAACAATTCCGCGATAACGGATTCTTTTGTATTTACCACAAGCACATTCGTAATCTTTTACTGGGCCAAAAATTCGCTCACAGAAAAGACCGTCTCTCTCTGGTTTGTGGGTTCTATAGTTAATTGTTTCTGGTTTTAAAACTTCCCCTCTAGAGGCTCCCAGAATTGATTCTGGAGATGCCAATCCAATGGAAATTTTATCAAACCTTTTAACCGTGTTATTATCTTTTTGTCTAGCCATAACAATATGGTGCTACTAATTAAAATGTATATTATCTATAATCATCAAGACCGAATCTTGTTACTCTTCCAATCTAATGTCTAAACCTAAACCTTTAAGCTCATGCATTAATACATTGAAAGATTCCGGTAAACCTGGTTCTGGCATGGTTTCTCCTTTAACGATAGCTTCGTAAGTCTTAGCCCTACCAATCACGTCGTCGGATTTAACCGTCAAAATTTCTCTAAGGGTAGCAGAGGCTCCATAAGCCTCTAATGCCCAAACTTCCATTTCTCCAAAACGCTGACCTCCAAATTGTGCTTTACCTCCTAATGGCTGTTGCGTAATAAGAGAGTAAGGTCCAATAGAACGCGCGTGCATTTTGTCGTCTACCATATGTCCAAGTTTCAACATATAGATCACCCCTACTGTTGCAGGCTGATCAAAACGCTGACCGGTACCTCCGTCATATAAATAAGTATGACCGAATTGTGGTATACCCGCCTCTTCAGTGAAACCATTGATTTGATCAATAGTAGCTCCATCAAAAATAGGGGTGGCGTACTTCTTGTCTAACTTAAGGCCTGCCCATCCTAAAACAGTTTCATAGATCTGTCCAATATTCATACGAGAAGGTACTCCCAATGGGTTCAATACAATATCTACAGGAGTTCCGTCTTCCAAGAATGGCATGTCTTCATGACGCACAATTCTAGAAACAATACCTTTGTTTCCGTGACGTCCCGCCATTTTATCACCCACTTTTAATTTACGCTTCTTAGCCACGTAAACCTTAGCAAGTTTCATAATACCAGCTGGCAACTCATCACCCACAGAAATGGTAAACTTATCCCTTCTCAGGTTTCCTTGAAGGTCGTTTAACTTAATTTTGTAGTTGTGCAACAAGTCTGCAATAGAAGCATTGGTCGCTTTATCAGTAGTCCAGCTTCCGCCAACTAGGTGAGCGAAATCGTCTACAGAGTTTAACATTTTAAGGCTATACTTCTTCCCTTTTGGCAATACCTCTTCTTCTAAATCGTTTAAAACTCCTTGGGAGGTTTTCCCATTGACAAGAGAGAATAATTTCTCTACCAATACATCTTTTAGCTGTTGGAATTTCACTTCGTAGTCCAACTCTAATTTTGTAATAGCCTCTTTATCTTCAGAACGTTTACGTTTATCTTTTACAGATCTAGAAAACAATTTCTTTTCAATTACAACCCCTCTTAAAGAAGGGGACGCTTTTAAAGAAGCATCTTTAACGTCACCGGCTTTATCTCCAAAGATGGCACGCAATAATTTTTCTTCCGGTGTTGGATCAGACTCCCCTTTAGGCGTAATCTTACCAATCAGAATATCTCCAGGCTTCACTTCTGCCCCAATTCTAATCATTCCGTTTTCATCAAGGTCTTTAGTAGCCTCTTCTGAAACGTTTGGAATATCATTGGTCAATTCTTCAGCACCAAGTTTGGTATCTCTCACTTCTAAAGAATACTCATCTACGTGAATAGAGGTAAAGATGTCTTCTCTAACTACTTTTTCAGAAATTACAATCGCGTCTTCAAAGTTGTACCCTTTCCATGGCATAAACGCCACTTTAAGGTTTCTACCAAGGGCTAATTCACCATTTTGAGTCGCATATCCCTCACAAAGTACTTGTCCTTTTTTAACCTTATCTCCCTTGCGAACAATTGGTTTAAGGTTAATAGAAGTTCCTTGATTGGTTTTTCTAAACTTCACCAAGTTGTACGTTTTGGAGTCTTCTTCAAAACTTACCAAACGTTCTTCGTCAGTTCTTGTATATTTAATAGTGATTTTTTGAGAATCTACATACTCAATAACACCATCTCCCTCTGCATTGATCAAAACTCTTGAGTCCGCAGCTACTTGTTTCTCTAAACCAGTTCCAACAATAGGTGCTTCAGGTCTAAGTAAAGGCACTGCCTGACGCATCATGTTAGATCCCATCAGGGCTCTGTTCGCATCATCATGCTCTAAGAATGGAATTAAAGACGCAGAAATAGAAGCAATTTGATTAGGAGCAACATCCGTAAAGTGAACCTCAGATGGATCTACCACTGGAAAATCTCCTTCTTCTCTTGCAATGACTTTATCTGTATCTATTACACCGTCTTTCTTTTGAGGAATGTTAGCTTGCGCAATCTTCATTCCTTCTTCCTCTTCAGCACTTAAGTAAGCATACTCTTCCGTATTTACTTTACCTTTTGTCACCTTTCTATAAGGAGTCTCCAAGAATCCCATCTGGTTCACTTTAGCATAAACAGCCAAAGAAGAAATTAGACCAATGTTTGGTCCCTCTGGAGTTTCAATTGGACATAATCTTCCGTAGTGTGTGTAATGCACATCACGCACCTCAAAACCAGCACGCTCTCTAGAAAGACCTCCTGGCCCAAGGGCCGACAACCTTCTTTTGTGCGTTATCTCTGCCAATGGATTGGTTTGATCCATAAACTGAGACAGTTGGTTGGTTCCAAAGAAAGAATTAATCACAGAAGACAAAGTCTTTGCATTAATTAAATCAATAGGCGTAAACACTTCATTATCTCTCACATTCATACGCTCTCTAATGGTTCTTGCCATACGGGCAAGACCTACACCAAATTGCTGAGATAGTTGTTCTCCAACGGTACGAACACGTCTGTTAGAAAGGTGGTCAATATCATCAATTTCTTCTTTAGAGTTAATAAGCTCTATTAAGTATTTAATGATGGTAATAATGTCTTCTTTGGTAAGGACTTGTTTGTCCATTCCAATATCAAGACCCAATTTTTTATTCATTCTATAACGTCCTACGTCACCTAAATTGTAACGTTGGTCAGAAAAGAATAACTTATCTATAATACCTCTAGCCGTTTCTTCATCTGGCGGCTCAGCATTACGTAATTGTCTGTAAATATGTTCAACCGCTTCTTTTTCTGAGTTGGTTGGATCTTTTTGTAAGGTGTTGTGGATAATAGAATAATCAGACGCACCAGTACTTTCTTTGTGTAAAAGTATGGTCTTCACATCTGCTTCCATAATTTCTGCGATATGGTCTTTTTCTAAAACAGTATCCCTGTCTAAAATAATCTCATTACGCTCAATTGAAACCACTTCTCCAGTGTCTTCATCTACAAAGTCTTCATGCCAAGTATTTAAAACTCTCGCCGCTAACTTTCTTCCTAAAACTTTTTTAAGTCCAGCATTAGATACTTTAATTTCTTCAGATAAATCGAAGATTTCAAGAATATCCTTATCACTTTCAAAACCTATAGCCCTAAATAGTGTCGTTACTGGTAATTTTTTCTTTCTATCAATGTAGGCATACATTACCCCATTAATATCGGTAGCAAATTCAATCCAAGATCCTTTAAAAGGAATCACTCTTGCAGAATATAACTTAGTACCGTTTGCGTGGAAAGATTGTCCAAAGAATACCCCTGGTGAACGGTGTAACTGAGAAACAACCACACGCTCTGCTCCATTAATAACAAATGTACCACTTGGAGTCATATATGGGATAGTTCCCAAATATACGTCTTGAACGATGGTCTCAAAATCTTCATGTTCAGGATCTGTACAATACAACTTAAGTCTTGCCTTTAAGGGAACACTATAAGTTAAACCTCTCTCAATACACTCTTGTATAGAATATCTTGGAGGATCAATAAAATAATCAAGAAATTCTAGAACGAATTGGTTTCTGGTGTCTGTGATTGGAAAGTTTTCCATGAAGGTGTTGTACAATCCTTCATTGCCCCTTTCGTCAGATTTTGTTTCTAATTGGAAAAAATCCTGAAACGATTTAATCTGAATATCTAAGAAATCTGGATAAGCCGGAATATTCTTAGTGGATGCAAAATTTATTCTCTCAGTCTGATTTGTGAACATCAATAGACAAATTTTTGAATGTGAATACTATGCGTAGTGGTATAAAACTTCATATACCTTATATAAAAAGGCTTAGGTCTAACCACAAAAAGTGAAAAGACCTAAACCAAAAGTGCTATTGTTGTATGCTATTACTTAAGCTCAACTTTCGCTCCTGCTTCTTCTAATGACTTCTGAATTCCTTCTGCTTCATCTTTAGAAACACCTTCTTTGATTGGGCTTGGAGCATTATCTACAATGTCTTTAGCTTCTTTTAAACCTAAACCAGTTAATTCCTTAACTAATTTTACAACTGCTAATTTAGATGCACCAGCTTCCGTTAATACAACGTCGAATTCTGATTTTTCTTCAGCAGCAGCAGCGTCTCCACCACCAGCAGCAGCAACTGCAACTGCAGCAGCAGCAGGCTCAATACCATACTCATCTTTTAAAATAGTAGCTAACTCATTTACTTCTTTTACTGTAAGGTTAACCAATTGTTCTGCGAAATCTTTTAAATCTGCCATTTTTCTATCGTTTTAATAAATTTTAAAAATATAATTGTTTAAGTGCGTTCTGTTTATCTTTCAGAGAGGGTCTTAATAATCCCTGCCAGTTTACCTCCACCAGACTTTAAGCCAGAGATAACGTTTTTGGCTGGAGATTGTAACAATCCAATAATTTCGCCAATAACTTCTTCTTTAGACTTAATGTCTACTAATGCATCTAACTGATTGTCTCCAACATAGATTGCTTCTTCAATAAAAGCCCCTTTTAAAATAGGTTTATCTGAACTTTTTCTGAAAGTCTTAATAAGCTTTGCTGGTGCATTACTTACTTCAGAAAACATTAAAGAGGTATTCCCCTTTAACACTTCTGGCAACTCTCCAAAATCTTTTTCAGAAGCCTCCATTGCTTTAGCAAGCAATGTGTTCTTCACAACAGACAATCTAATATTGGCTTTAAAACAAGCCCTACGTAGGTTAGAAGTTGTTTCTGCATCCAATCCAGAAATATCTGCTAAATAAATAGTAGCATTCTCTGAAAGTTGTGAAGTTAAATCCTGTATAACGGTTAATTTGTCTTCTCTTGTCATAATATAAATTTTAAAGAACCCTTATGCTTTAGTGTCTAATTGAACACTAGGACTCATAGTACTAGACATGTAAATACTCTTTACATATACCCCTTTAGCCGCAGTAGGTTTTAATTTGTTAAGGGTGTCAATAAGTTCTTTAGCATTTTCTGCAATCTTATCTGCAGAGAAAGAAACCTTTCCAATTGCTGCGTGAACAATACCCGTTTTATCTACTTTAAAATCTATCTTACCAGCTTTTACTTCTGTAACCGCTTTAGCTACATCCATAGTTACTGTTCCTGTCTTTGGGTTTGGCATAAGACCTCTTGGCCCTAATACACGTCCTAAAGGACCTAATTTACCCATAACACTTGGCATTGTGATGATCACATCTACATCTGTCCAACCGCTTTTGATTTTATCCAAATACTCATCCAAACCAACATAATCAGCACCAGCTGCTGTAGCTTCTGCTTCTTTATCTGGAGTCACTAAAGCAAGTACTTTAACGTCCTTACCTGTACCATGAGGAAGTGTTACCACCCCACGAACCATTTGATTTGCTTTTCTTGGATCTACACCTAATCTAACCGCGATGTCCACAGAGGCATCAAATTTAGTATTGGTGATTTCTTTTACTAATGCAGAACCTTCTGATAGAGAATAAACTTTATTCTTGTCTATCTTAGAAAGCGCTTCCTTCTGCTTTTTTGTTAATTTTGCCATTTGATTTGCTTATTAAGATATTAGAAAGGTTTTGTACCAGATACTTTTAAACCCATAGATCTAGCTGTACCAGCAACCATGCTCATTGCAGATCCAATTGTAAACGCGTTTAAGTCTACCATTTTGTCTTCTGCAATAGTTTTAACTTGATCCCAAGATACACTTGCTACTTTATTTCTGTTAGGTTCGCCAGATCCTTTCTTAATCTTAGCTGCTTCCATCAATTGAACTGCCGCCGGCGGTGTTTTTACAACGAAGTCAAATGACTTGTCCTTGTATACCGTGATAGCAACAGGCAATACTTTGCCCTGTTTGTCCTGTGTACGCGCATTAAATTGCTTACAGAACTCCATGATGTTAACACCGGCAGCACCTAAAGCGGGTCCAACCGGTGGCGACGGATTCGCTGCACCTCCCCTAACTTGTAGTTTAACTACTTTACTTACTTCTTTTGCCATTGTTTTAAATTAAATTAAAGGTGTTATTTGGAAGCAACACCCTTTGTATATGTAACAGTTCTAATTAAACTTTTTCTACTTGCATATAACTGAGTTCCAATGGTGTTTTTCTTCCGAAAATTTTCACCATGACCTCTAGCTTACGCTTTTCTTCGTTCACTTTTTCTACCGTACCATTAAACCCATTAAAAGGACCATCGATCACTTTAATGGTTTCACCGATAGTATAAGGAATAGCAACCATGTCTGAATTTACAGTCAATTCATCTACTTTTCCTAACATTCTATTGACCTCTGTTTTCCTAAGTGGCACAGGATCTCCTCCTTTAGTTTCACCAAGAAATCCAATTACATTGGTAATAGAACGAATAATATGCACCATCTCTCCACCTAAATTGGCTTTGATCATGATGTAACCAGGGAAATAAACTTTTTCTTTATTAAGTTTTTTTCCGTTTCTAATTTGAATTACTTTTTCAGTAGGTACCAAAACATCTTCAAGATAGTCACCAAAACCAAGTCTAGAGACTTCTGTTTCAATATACCCTTTGATTTTATGTTCTTGACCACTAACAGCCCTAACTACATACCATTTCTTTTCTAAAATCTCCCCCATGGATACTATTAGTTAAGGATGTTATTAAAGTACAACTGTATGGCTTCATTAAAAACACTATCTACACCCCATGTTGCCAAAGCAAATAGGATAGAGAAAACAGCAACTACCACCATAAGATTAGAAGATTCTGATCTGGAAGGAAGCGTTACGTTGTTCTTTAACTCTTCAAAGGATTCTTTAATATATGTTAACATGCGGTACCTTTTTTATTTCATTACGCACGGGAGGAGAGACTCGAACTCCCGACACCTGGTTTTGGAGACCAGTGCTCTACCAACTGAGCTACACCCGTATAAAGGACAAAAAAAATGTCCTTATATTTTACATGTAAAGGTATCTGCCTTTGAGGGCAGACACCTTACAGTAATTTATCCAATAAAGATTAGTCTAGGATCTCAGTTACTTGACCTGCACCTACTGTTCTACCACCCTCACGGATTGCGAAACGTAAACCAACGCTCAATGCAATTGGAGAAAGTAAATCTACAGTAATTGTCAAGTTGTCTCCTGGCATTACCATCTCAACTCCATCAGGCAAATTAATAGTACCTGTTACGTCAGTTGTACGAACGTAGAACTGTGGACGGTAGTTGTTATGGAATGGTGTGTGACGACCACCTTCTTCTTTTTTCAATACATACACCTCAGCTTTGAACTTAGAGTGCGGTGTTACAGATCCAGGCTTAACAATAACCATTCCTCTTTTAATATCAGATTTCTCAATACCTCTTAAAAGAATACCTACGTTATCTCCAGCTTCTCCTCTATCCAATATCTTACGGAACATCTCAACTCCAGTAATAGTAGAAGATAATTTCTCAGCACCCATACCAATAATATCAACAGCGTCTCCAGTATTGGCAACACCTGTCTCAATACGACCTGTTGCTACAGTACCACGACCAGTAATTGTAAATACATCTTCAACTGGCATTAAGAAGTCTTTTTCAACATCTCTCTTTGGCAATTCAATCCAGCTATCTACAGCTTCCATAAGAGACATCACAGTGTCTACCCATTTTTGCTCTCCGTTCAATGCACCTAATGCTGAACCAGCAATTACAGGTCCATTATCTCCATCATATTCGTAGAAAGAAAGTAATTCTCTGATTTCCATTTCAACTAGCTCTAAAAGCTCAGCGTCGTCTACCATATCCACTTTGTTCATGAATACAACCATTCTTGGAATACCTACCTGACGTCCTAAAAGGATGTGCTCTCTTGTCTGTGGCATAGGACCATCAGTAGCAGCAACAACCAAAATAGCACCGTCCATTTGAGCAGCACCAGTAACCATGTTCTTCACGTAATCCGCGTGACCTGGACAGTCAACGTGAGCGTAGTGACGGTTAGCTGTAGAATACTCTACGTGTGAAGTGTTAATTGTAATACCTCTTTCTTTTTCTTCAGGAGCGTTGTCGATTGAATCGAAACTTCTCAATTCTGAAAGTCCTGCGTTTGCCAATACAGTTGTAATAGCAGCAGTTAATGTAGTTTTACCGTGATCTACGTGTCCAATGGTACCAATATTCAAGTGCGGTTTGGAACGATCAAAAGTTTCCTTTGCCATGTTTAATGAATTTTAATCTTAGTTTATATTAGTGTACAATTTATTCGCTGTTATTGAGCCAATGACGAGAATTGAACTCGTGACCTCTTCCTTACCAAGGAAACGCTCTACCCCTGAGCTACACCGGCTTTTAAAACCACCTAAGTGACTTTAGTTCCATCATACTCAAAGCCTAAAAGACACCCTAGCCTAGACCAAAGTGCCTGCGTGTTAATTTCTTAACCGCTGCTCCTATTCACTTACGTGAAGTGAATTTTGAGCGGGAGACCGGGTTCGAACCGGCGACATTCAGCTTGGAAGGCTGACGCTCTACCAACTGAGCTACTCCCGCATTAAGTCAAATATAATATTTCTTTTAAAAAGAATAAAATTATTCATTGTTATTGCATGTCGAAGGAAAAAATTATGCTGAATTAAGGGGACAATTTGAGGAT
>CAKZOR010000036.1 GCA_937136755.1 uncultured Flavobacteriaceae bacterium
AATCCACAAGGACAATATTATTGCAGTGTAGGTGCAGAAAACTCATTTGGGAGAAAGATTGCTGAAGAACATTTACAAGCGTGTATAAAAGCAGGAATTAATATTTCAGGCATTAATGCAGAAGTAGCCCCCGGACAATGGGAATTTCAAATAGGTCCTTGTACAGGAATAGAACAAGGTGATCATTTATGGATTGCAAGATATTTACTGATAAGAATTGCAGAAAAATATAACGTATCTATTAATTTGGAACCAAAACCAATTAAAGGAGATTGGAATGGTTCTGGATGCCATGTAAATTTTAGCACAAAAGAAATGCGTGAAAATAATGAGCCTATAGGAAGACCAAGACAGGTGTACGTTGGAGAAAACTTTAGGGATTTTGTTCCAGTAGAAAATAGATAAGCCAATAGTACTTTATAATTAAAGCCTTGTTGTATTTTTGACAAGGCTTTTTTATTTTAAAATAAATAGTGATGATATCTCTTCATATACAAAACGAAACGGCGCCTTTAAAAGCAGTGGTATTGGGTGTTGCCCAGGAAAACGGACCCACGCCAAAGTTGGAAGACGCCTATGATCCAAAATCTCGAGAGCATATTAAAGCGGGCACTTATCCATTAGAATCAAATATGATTCGTGAGATGGAAGGTTTTGCTGAGGTCTTAAAGAAATATGGGGTAAAAGTCTACAGGCCCGAAATTATCAAGGATTGCAATCAGATTTTTTCTAGAGATATTGCTTTTGTAATAGAAGACACCCTTATTAAGGCTAATATACTTCCTGATAGGGAGGAAGAATACCAAGCGATTAAATATATAGTAGATCAGATAGATCCCTTTAAAATAGTGCATCCTCCTAAGGAGGTACATGTAGAAGGAGGAGATGTAATGCCTTGGAATGAATATATCTTTGTAGGAACCTACACGGGGAGTGACTATTCAGACTATATTACCGCGAGAACCAATCAAGCGGCCATAGATTTTTTAAGTGATTTATTTCCCCATAAAATAGTCAAGGCTTTTGAGCTTAAGAAGTCCAATACAAACCCCAAAGAAAATGCTTTACACTTGGATTGTTGTTTTCAGCCGGTGGGGAAAGACAAAGCTATTTTGCACAAAGAAGGCTTTTTAATAGCGTCTGAATACCAGTGGCTCAAAGATTACTTTGGTCCTGAAAACATCTTTGAAATTACCCAAGAGGAGATGTATGAAATGAATTCAAACATTTTCTCCATCTCTCCAACTGTAGTCGTTTCAGACGAGCGGTTTACTAGATTAAACGAATGGCTTTCAGATAAAGGGATCACAGTAGAAACCATTGAATACAAAGAGATTGCCAAGCAAGAGGGATTATTGAGGTGTAGCACCTTACCATTAATAAGAGACTAATGAAACAACTGACCAATCATATTTTAATGATCAGGCCTGCGCAGTTCAGGATGAACGAGCAAACGGCTGTGAATAACTACTTTCAGGCATCGGCGGGATTATCGCCAGAGGAGGTAGTAAAAAAATCACAAGAGGAATTTGACGCTTATGTGTCTGTTTTGAAAGAAAAAGGGGTGCAGGTAACGGTGGTACAGGATACGGAAGATCCAGATACCCCAGATGCGTTATTTCCTAACAACTGGGTGTCTTTTCACCAGGATGCTACGGTAGCCCTTTATCCTATGTTTGCAGAAAATAGACGCTTAGAAAGGAGAGAAGCAGTTTTGGAAATCTTGGAAGAAGACGGGTTTATCATAGATCAAGTCATGGATTATACTGCTGCAGAAGATTCAGGCATTTTTCTAGAGGGTACAGGGAGTCTAATTTTAGATAGGGTGCATAAAAAAGCCTATTGTGCCTTGTCTTCCAGAGCAGACGAGGAGTTGTTTATAGAATTTTGCGAAGACTTTGAATATACTCCTGTTATTTTTACCGCCAATCAAACGGTAGACGGTAGTCGCCTACCCATTTATCACACCAATGTAATGATGTGTTTGGCAGAGACCTTTGCAGTGATCTGTTTGGACAGTATAGATGACAAGAAAGAGCGAAAAGCAGTCGTGAATCATTTGAGAGAAGACGGTAAAGAGATTATTGCGATTAGCGAGGCTCAAATGCACCGCTTTGCTGGAAATATGTTGCAAGTACTCGGTTCAAACCAAACCCCTTATTTGGTCATGAGCAGCACCGCTTACAAAAGTCTTACACCAGATCAGTTGTCAAAAATTGAACAGCATTGTGAGATCATACACGCAGACCTTTCCACGATTGAAACTTGTGGAGGTGGGAGCGCCCGTTGTATGATGGCGGAGGTATTCTTGCCTAGGATGGAAAGTTAATGATACGACTGGTTGGGATCATTCGCTATTTTAGCGTCTAAAATCCTTTTAAAGTATTTTTGAATGGCCTTAGTGTCTGCTTTCACCTTAACAAAATAGTCATCCATATACACACTGTAAATCCCTGTGTCTCCCTTGAAAATGGTGAGTTTGTAAAATGGAATGACCAGGGCATAGGTTTCTAATAAAGCTCTAAATCGAAGAATAATCCCTTTGGGCCTGAGTTCAATAGAGCTGTAGTTGGTATTATGGTCTAGTACCAGCAAAGAATGAATGGTGGCACTGCTAGATACAATTTCCAATTTAGGAGAACCTATACCCCCCATTTTAAACCGTTCCTTAATGGAATAGGCTTCACCTACTAAATCATTAATAGTATTGGTCTGGCCAGGATTGTTATACGAATCGTTACAGAGCATCTTTTTTTTAGTAAAGGTACTATATTATATGAATGGACTAAAGCGCTAATTACAAAACAGCACATCATTATTAAGAATAAAATCTTAATTTTGCCCCCTTAGAAGTAAGCATTATGAATGTAGTATCCCTGATTGAAAAAACCGTCTTAAATGGCGTTGAAAAAATTTTTGACAAGTCATTGTCTTCTGTAGAATTTGTGCCTACAAGAAAAGATTTTGAAGGAGATATTACAGTGGTTGTTTTTTCTTTACTTAAAGTAATTAAAGGAAATCCGGAAGTGATTGGGAACCAGATAGGGACTTATTTACAAGAGGAGCTGGAAGTTGTAAAGTCATTTAATGTAGTTAAAGGATTTTTGAACATTAGCTTAACAGATCGTTTTTTCCTTTCGGCTTTCGCCGATGCTTTATTGGATACCTCTTATGGTACCGTTAAAGAGAAAGACCCTCAGGCAGTGATGGTGGAATACTCTTCTCCAAACACCAACAAGCCCCTTCATTTAGGGCATATTAGAAATAACTTATTAGGCTATTCAGTAGCTCAAATTTTAGAAGCTTCTGGTAAAAAAGTATACAAAACACAAATTATCAATGACCGAGGGATTCATATTTGTAAAAGTATGCTGGCTTGGCAGAAGTTTGGTCATGGAGAAACACCTGAATCTTCGGGTCTTAAAGGAGACGCCCTAGTAGGAAAATACTATGTGGCCTTTGACAAAGCCTATAAAGAAGAGGTGGCTGCATTAGTAGCCTCAGGCATGGAACAAGCCACAGCAGAAAAAGAAACCAGCCTTTTAAAAGCGGCTCAAGAAATGCTCATTCGTTGGGAATCTGGCGATGATGAGGTGGTGGCTTTGTGGAAAAAAATGAATGCTTGGGTATACAAAGGTTTTGAGGAGACGTATAAACGTTTGGGCGTAAGCTTTGACAGTTATTACTACGAGAGCGACACTTACCTTCTCGGAAAAGATGTGGTGGCCAAAGGCCTAGAACAAGGCGTGTTTTTCAAAAAAGAAGATGGTAGTGTATGGATAGACTTAACTGACGAAGGTCTGGACGAGAAGATTGTGTTGCGTTCAGACGGCACGGCAGTATATATGACTCAAGATATAGGAACTGCCATTCAGCGAGTAGCAGATTACCCTGATGTGAATGGTATGGTATATACGGTAGGGAATGAGCAAGATTACCATTTTAAAGTATTATTCCTTATTCTTAAAAAATTAGGATTTAGTTGGGCCCAACAATTGTTTCATTTGAGCTACGGGATGGTAGATTTACCCAGTGGTAAAATGAAAAGTAGGGAGGGTACTGTGGTAGATGCAGATGATCTGATCACCGAAATGGCAGCTACGGCAGAAAGCATTTCTGAAGATCTAGGGAAATTATCTGGATATACCGAGGAACAGAAAGCTTCTTTATACCACACTATTGGTTTGGGTGCACTCAAATACTATATTTTAAAAGTAGATCCTAAGAAGCGAATTTTATTTGATCCAAAAGAATCGGTAGACTTTCAAGGAAATACGGGTCCATTTATGCAGTATACCTATGCTAGGATTCAATCTATTTTGAGGAAAGCAGATTTTGATACCGCTGTTTTGCCATCTTTTGAAGGGCAAGAATCTTTTTTACACGAGAAAGAAGTGGCCTTATTAAAGCAGTTGTTTTTATTTCCTGAAACCATTCAATTGGCCGCACAGCATTACAGTCCTGCTTTAGTTGCTAATTACACTTATGACTTGGTAAAGGCTTTTAACAGTTTTTACCAGAACGTATCTATTTTGGGGGAGTCTAACGAGGAATTAAAAGTATTCAGGGTGGCTCTTTCTAGAAAAGTAGCCCAAGTGATACAAGATGCTTTAGGTCTTTTGGGAATTGAGGTCCCGGAGCGCATGTAATAAAAATTTTCAGTAGTGGTGAAAAAAAAGGCGGCCCATGGGCCGCCTTAAATTATCTGTGTAATAAGTGATTATTTTTCTTCAGATTTTGCTACTGCTAATCCATAGATTACCAATCCAAATCCTATCTTGTTTACAGCATCTCCAATGTTGTAAACAATGTCTAGGTCTAGTCCGCCAAAAATACCATCGTACCATCCTGGAGTACCAGCCATGTACCCAATTGGATAAATAGCCCATCCTACAAGTACAAACCAGCATAAGGTTTTGTGTGCACTTAAAACTGCTCCACCTGCTGCTTCTGCTAACTTTTTAGCTTCACCAAACCAAATGTCATACACTATGGCAAAGTAAGCCAATCCTGAGATGAGACCCCAAATTTGAGCCATATCTCTGTTAACAGCTTCTCCAATGTATCCTGTTACTAACATGATTACAGAGAAGAAAATCATTCTCCACATGAGTGATTTCTTAGCACCAGCTGCTTTGAGAATTAAATAGAATTCAACACACATTAATGGTACGGTTAAAATCCAGTCTACATACCTGAAGAAAGTGGGAGATTCTCCAAAATCTGCCCAGTAATCTCTCATATACCAGTAGTGAACTGCGGCAATGAAAGTAATCAGTCCAGAGACCAAAATAGAAGTTCTCCATTTTTTGTCAAATCCATTCATGGATAAGAAGAAAAACGCAGAAGCGGCCATCATGGCCATACATCCTACGAAGAATGTAAATCCAACATAATCATCAGTAGCCATCTGAGCTGCTAATGGAAGGGATCCAAATAAATTAAGCATAATAATTAGGTTTTAGGTTAATATTTTTTTTGATTTCAATAAAATGTTTAATAAAATCTTTATAAATTTAAACAATAATATCATATAAACAAGACCTCATAAATAATATTTTAATAATTTTTATATTAAATAATTAACATATTGAAAAATATTAAGTTAATACTCACTTTTTTCACCCTTTGGCTGTCTGTTTTCTTTACAGATGTTTTGGAAGATTTTGTAGCCTATTTTTTTATTTTGAGCTTAGGAATATTACATGGCGCTAACGATCTAGGCGTGGGAGAAAAAACATTGAAAAAGTATCCTATATTATCTAAAAAATGGATCCTGCTGTTGTTCTATGTACTCAGTATTTTTGTGGTAGCTTTCTTATTAATGCAATTTCCAACTGTGACCCTTGCACTATTTGTTCTACTGAGTGCTTATCATTTTGGGGAACAGCACTGGGAATCTCATATATCCAATGATGGATATGTTTCCAAGCTTTTTATGATGAGTTATGGAATGGTGGTATTCTTTTTGCTGTTTAACGCTCATTCAATACTGGTGTCTGAAATTATAGCAGATATTAGTGGCTTTTGGATGAGCGCTTGGTTATTGAAAGCTTTACTGTATATATTCTTGGCATTGACCTTATTAATATACGCACTGCGGTATCATTCAAATTTCACTGTCTCATCTGCCGTACGTCAACTCTTTTACTTATTGGTATTCTTTGTGGTATTTAACAGTACCACTTTATTATGGGCTTTTGCCATATACTTTATTTTCTGGCATTCTTTGCCCTCCTTGCTTGATCAAATGAATTTTTTATACGGTCGGAGAGATTACAAAGGATTTGTGATGTTTGTGAAGTCTAGCTGGTTGTATTGGACCATGGCAGTATTGTCTTTAGGAATCTACTTTCTAATTATACAGCATTATTACACCTTAGAACTTTCCCTGTTTTTTGCCTTTTTAACCGCCCTCACCATTCCCCATATATTTCTGATGTACTTTTCAAAGAAAGTGGAATAGAACTA
>CAKZOR010000037.1 GCA_937136755.1 uncultured Flavobacteriaceae bacterium
CCCATATCTGTGGCGCTAACCATTTCTTCTCGAGAAAGTAAAGATTCATATTTTTTTTCCCCATGTCTTGTACCAATAATACGAATTGGATAAGGTTTTTTTTCGCTCCTTTTTGTGTTAGGAAAATAGCTGTGTACCCTATATGTGCCATTAAAAAAGTCCCAAGTCCTGCTATAAAAAAGAGTCCGCTGTACTCTTGAAACATTAATAAGACGTCTCCAGCCCAAGAGGCTATTATGGCGAAGACCCCCCAGGAGTATATTTTTTTTGATATATGAGCCTTTTTTGAGATAAAATAAGCCAATAAGCTTATCATGATTAGTGGCTTTGTAGCATATCTGTAACTGCCTAAGTCAAAATGACTCAAACTTGCGTCTAATAACAATAAACCTCCAAAACATATAAAGAATTGGAGGTCTTTTTTAGATAATATCATATTCATTTTACTGATTTATTGGGGCGGGACCGTCAATCATAGGCTCATAAACTTCATCTCCTTTACGCATTTTGTATTCCGCTTTGACTTTAGCGACTAGTTTTGGATTGTCAAATAAATCTACCATAGTCATTCCCATTGCTTTTGCAGCATGAATCATTCCTTTGTGACCAATGCTCATTCCGCCACAGGCAACCACTGCCCATGAATGCCAAGGGGTATCTTTTGGGGCTACTGTAACCCCTAAATTAATATTAGGAACATTCCAACTTACGTCGCCAACGTCGGTAGAGCCACCTCCAGAATTCTCTCTGGTTTCTTCTAAAGGTCTAATAGCGCTATCCATACCTACTTGTGGTTTACCGGTAGCTGCTTGTATCTTTTTACCAAATTCATTTTCTGCCTCAGTGTAAGATAAAGGACCTAATAATTCTAAGTTTTGCTGCATTACAGCACCGCCAGTTCTATTGACCAGTGTTTCGTAAATTCCTGAAATTAGGGATATTTTATAATCTACATTGGCTAAAATAGCAGCTCCTTCTGCCATGGCTTGAACCCTTTCGTAAACTGGTTTCATTCCAGATCTTTTAGAGTCTCTAACCCTTACCCATAACCTTGAGTAGTCTGGTACTACGTTCACAACCTGACCACCGTCTTGAATGTGGTAATGTATTCTTACAGTTGGTTTAATATGTTCTCTGTAGTAATTAATTCCTGAAGTGTATAATTCCAATGCATCTGACGCGGAACGTCCATTCCACGGATCTGCAGAAGCATGTGCCGCTTGTCCATAAAACTCTACTTTAAAATCAATCAAAGCTAAAGAGCTCTGTACATCTGCTTTGGTATCTGCAGAAGGGTGCCAGCTAATATTCACGTCTACGTTGTCCCAAAGACCAGCTTGGACCATCCAAATTTTCCCGAAAAATTTTTCTTCAGAGGGCGTTCCTAAAAACTTTACGGTACCTTTTATTTTTCCTGCCTCGATCAATTCTTTAACGGCTATGGCTGCACCTAGACTGCCTGCACCAAATAAATTATGGCCACATCCGTGCCCTGCCGCTCCTTGATTCAAGGCTTCTTTTTCGGGTTGTGCTTTTTGAGATATTCCAGGCAATGCGTCAAATTCTCCCAATACACTAATTACAGGACTTCCAGAGCCATAAGTAGCTGTAAATGCAGTGGGTATTCCAGCGACGCCTCTGGTGACTTTAAATCCGTTTTTTTCTGCATAAGATGCCAAGATTTCAGCAGATTGGTCTTCTTGAAAAGCAGTTTCTGCCAAAGCCCAAATTGAATCACTTATAGCAATTAATGCTTGTTCGTGTTTTTCTACAGAAGCTATAATAGCCTTTTTATTAGACGTCATTTTTTGCGCAAAAAGCGCCTGTGAGCTTAGGACTAAAAAACCTAGGATAAAAATTTTTTTCATGGGTGTTTGGTTGTTATTTGTTACTTGGTTAAGTTACAAAAAATACCTTATTGAAAAAGTTTGGCTTAGCTTGTTTTTTTTCGAGATATTTTAGGGACTACATGCGTGTTTAAAATTCTTTTCCCTTCTAATTTAACCAGATTCGTTTTTCTTAATCCCCACAATTGATCTGCTGCATATTTTCTGCTCTTTTCAAGATCTATTATCGGTGCTGGATAATCGCTCCCCAATGTGAAATTTAAAAAGGCTGCTTCTAATGGAGGCATTTTCCAAGGCTCGTGCACATAAGCTTCCGGTATTAAAGCCAATTCTGGCACCCATTTCTTAATAAAAATGCCCTTTGGATCGTGGTCCAACCCATTTTTAACTGGGTTGTATATTCTAATGGTATTTATGCCCGTTTCACCTGCTTGCATTTGAAGTTGGGGAAAATGAATTCCTGGTTCAAAATCTAAAAAGTGTTGTGCTAAATGTGGCGAGCAGTCTTGCCAGGGTTGCCAGAGTAAATGGGTAAAGAAAGAGGCTAGCATGGCCCTGAGTCTAAAATTTACAAAACCTGTTTGAACTAGACATCTCATGGCAGCGTCTATCATAGGTACTCCTGTTTGCCCTTGTCGCCAAGCTAATTGATAGGAAGGATTTACCGTCTTATTAAGCGTTGCATAGCCCTTGTTTACTGCGTCAAACTCAATACTAGGCTCCATTTCAAATTTCTGAATAAAATGTGCCTGCCAACTCAATCGAGATAAAAAGCCATTGAGATTTCGTTTATTACCCACTTGTTTTTGATTTTGAGTAACATATTGAAGTACTTGTTTGGTAGAGAGCATTCCCCATGCCAGATAGGGAGAAATTCGACCACTATGAAGTCTAGATTCTAATGGCTTAGAATAATATTTTTGGTACCCACTAATTCGTTTCGTGATAAAACTGTGCAAGTATTTCCATCCATTTAAACTTCCCCCAATTTGAATGCCTGTTTTTTGATGAATGTTTAACTCTAAAGGAGATAGTTTTAGCACAGTAATTAATTGATCTATTTCTTTAGTGCTATAACAGGTGCCTGAAAGAAAGTTGGGGGTGTGAATGGGTGCTTTCATTTGACTAATCCAGTGCTCCCGCCATTTTTGACGGTTTTTTAACGCCCTCCATAGACCATTTTGGGCAAATTCATACCAAAGAATATTGTTTTTAGTGCACCACTTTTTTACTGCCTTATCTCTTGTGTAAGTAATATCCATTCCCGCTTCCATATGAGAATATAAGGCTGTAATAGGCTCTTGGGAATGAATTTTTTCAAGAATTTCTGGAATATAGTCGGAAAGGATTAAAATTTTAGTGCCATATTCCTTTAGCTTTAATTGAATGGCTTCTAATCCTTCTTGAATAAAATCTATGTGCAATTGGCTATAATGTGGGTCTTGAGTCCAAAATGATTCAAAAGAGTAGAGGAGTAGTACCTTTTCTCCACTAGCCAAAGCTTTAGTGAGTGGTTCGTGATCTTCTAGTCTTAAATCTCTTTTAAACCAAACTACAACCATTTTTAAGCCAAAGCTTTTTTATAAGTGGCAAGACACCTTTCTCGAGCCATTTTATGGTCTACCATTGGACTAGGATAGGTGATTTCACCTAAATCTGACACCCATTTTTTAAGGTAAATATGCTGTTTGTCAAATTTGTCTATCTGGGTGGTGGGGTTAAAAATTCTAAAATAGGGGGCAGCGTCTACACCAGAACCAGCAGCCCATTGCCAATTTCCGACATTACTGGCCAATTCAAAATCTAATAATTTTTCTGCAAAATAAGCTTCGCCCCACCTCCAATCAATCAATAAGTGTTTGCAAAGAAAACTAGCCACAAGCATGCGAACCCTGTTGTGCATAGTTCCAGTAGCATTGAGTTCTCTCATTCCAGCGTCTACTAAAGGATAGCCCGTTGTGCCATTTTTCCAGCGCTCAAATTCCGCGGTGTTATTTCTCCATTCAATGCGGTCATAGGCAGGCTTAAATGCTTTTGTAGCCGTGTGGGGAAAATGCCATAATATTTGCATAAAAAATTCCCTCCAAATGAGCTCACTTAAGAATACTTGATTTTTTTGTGCTTTGGCTTTTTGAACAAGGGCCCTAACAGATACCGTTCCAAACCTAAGATGAGGGCCTAATTTAGATGTACCATTTTCTATACTCGGGAAATTCCTCTTCGCCTCATACGCTTCTATGAGCTCTGTACTAACCGAATAATCTGGGACCTTAATGTCTGCCTCAGAATAGCCTAAGGCTTTCATATCGTGAAGGCTTGTATTTATTTTATAGAGGTTTTCAAGCGGCATCTCTAGCGCTTGAAATCCTTGGGGATGTTGCTGTTCAAAAATACTTAACCATTTATTCTTGTAAGGCGTATAGACTACATAAGGTGTACCGTCATCTTTGGTAACCTGATCTTTTTCAAAAATAACTTGGTCTTTAAAGGCATGAAAATCAATTGATTTAGTGGCTAAATAGTTTTTAACCTCTAAATCTCTTTGTATTGCATAGGGCTCATAGTCTTCATTGGTGTACACCCCACACACTTTAAAATCATGAGAGGGGTCTATTAGTGATTTAAAAACCTCTAATGGTTTATTGTGGTAGGATTGCACTCCAGATTGAAAAGAGGTTTTAAAATGATAGTTTATTTGTTCTAGCTGGTGAACAATGAATTGAAGCCTAGGGTCTTTATCCGGAAGCATGTCTAAAATATCAGTATCGAAGATAAATATAGGTAGCACTTTTTTCCCACTCAAAAGCGCCTTAGATAATGCCCTGTTGTCATTATACCTCAAATCTCTTCTATACCAAAAAATGACAATTTCTTCCTTCATAGATGTATTAGTCGTGCTAATAATATTTTTGTTCTGTGCTTACTAATGTACGTTTAAACTTCCCATTCCACCGTCTAATCCTATGATTTGTCCACTCATCCAGCTACTTTTGTCTGATAGTAAAAATGCAGTCATTTCAGCAATATCATTGGCCGTACCCACTCTTTTTAGGGGGTGCCTTGCATCCATCATCTCTTTTTTCTTATCGTTGTTTAATAAACGTCCAGCCAATGGGGTATTGGTTAATGATGGTGCAATACAATTCACCCTTAGCTTGGGTGCGTTCTCTGCGGCAATAGACTTTACAAAACCTTCAACAGCTCCTTTAGCAGCTGCTATACTGGCATGAAAGGGCATACCCATAGCTACTGCAACAGTGCTGTAAAATACCATACTACTTCCTTCGTTCATTTTTGGCATAATGGCCTGAATAATAGGTAACATAGCAAAGAAATTTATTTCCATGTCTGCTCTGAATGCTTCGTTAGAAAGCATTTTAAGCGGTTTTAAGTTTATGGAACCCGGACAGTATACAAATCCATCTATGGGTGTATTGATTTGGTTTATAGGAAAGGCGTCTGTAAGTACATCAAATACGCTGTGGTTTACATGAGGCAATGAAACTTCTGGAGCTGTTCTTGAGAATAAATGTATTTGGTGGTCTTGTGACAATATTTTTACTGTTTCAAGTCCAATGCCATGAGAGCCTCCTATAATAACAATATTTTTCATAATTAAATCTTTTTTAAACTTAGGGTTGTTGGGGTAGGTAATTGACCAAATAATTCTTTAAGTGCTTTTTCTCTGTATGCAAATATCTTTTTTAACTGAGGCTTTACTAAAATGGGGTGTACCATTTGGCCTAAGATCCCAAAAGGAATTTTGTAGTCAATAATATCTTCCATTTCTACACCGCCCTCAATTTCTTTAATAAAATGTTTGTGGTGCCATAAAGCATAAGGGCCAAAACGTTGTTCGTCTACAAAGTACTTTCCGTTTTCTACATGTGTTATCTCAGTAACCCATTTGGTGGTAACCCCTGGAAAAGGGCTTACGGTGTAATGAATGACTTGGCCTGGAAACATTTTTCTGTCTGCACCGGCTAGGATGTTAAACCCCATGGCTTCAGGCGTAATTCTCTGAAGATTTTTAGGGTCTGACAAGAATTCCCAAGCAGTCTGTATATCCGTTTTAATACATTGTTTTGCGTGTAATTGGTATAATTGCATAGGTCTAGAATATGTTTAAAACAAAGATACAATTTTGTTTAACTTTAAAGATATTTATGTTAAACATTTTTAACTATTTATTCCTTCGTTTATCCCTATCTTTGAATATCACTTGAATCAAACTTAAGTATGACATTATGAAAAGAACACTCCTTTTATTTTTGATGATTACCTCTTTTGAAGGGTTTTCTCAAATCGTTGCGCCGCAGCCAAGTCCTTCAGTAAGCCTTAATCAAACCGTTGGTTTAAGTGAGGTGACTCTGAATTATTCCAGACCTGCCATGAGGGGAAGAAAAGTCATGGGTAATTTAGTTCCTTACAATGCCATATGGAGAACAGGCGCCAATGCAAACAGTACTTTTGCTGTGAATACTCCTTTTGAATTTGGCGGTACTACTCTAGAAGCGGGAACTTATGCCGTATTTACTAAGCCAGCTCCAAGCCAATGGGAAGTATTTTTGTACCGTAAAAACGACAATTGGGGTGCGCCAGCTGTTTGGGATCCATCATTAGTTGCAGCTACAGCTACCGTAAGTCCTCAGCAAACGGAAAGAACCATGACTTCTTTTTCAATGAACATTAATGAAATTACCCTTAACGGGGCACATTTAGAAATTCACTGGGAAAACACGCTATTGGCAGTACCTTTTAGTGTCCCCACAGATCAAATGGTGATGAATTCTATTGAAAAAACACTAAACCCTGCACCAACTGCAAATGATTACTACACTGCAGCAGTGTATTTATTGTCTGCAGATAAGGACTTAAAGCAAGCTTTGTCCTATATGGATACAGCCATGGAGCAGATAGAAAAACCTGCTTTTTGGCAATTGAGACAGCAGTCTTTATTATATGCTAAAGCTGGAATGGTAAAAAAAGCTATAGCAGCTGCAGAGGCTTCTTTGGCAGGAGCTGTAGAAGCCAACAATATGGATTATGTAAAAATGAACACAGATTCATTGGCAGAATGGCGTAAATAATTAGTCTAGCGTACTAAGCTGCTGTTTGTTTTTCCTTAAAAAAAACAGACAGCAGATGTGCGCATAATACTACCAACACACAACCCAATACATTGAGCCACAGATAGGACATGAGGTCCATATAAAAGCTGAGTATGACCAATATCTGTGTAATGATTGCTCCGTAGAATACGGCTTTTCCTTTAATGTACTTAAAGAAAAATGCCAACAGAAATATCCCTAAAACATTGCCGTAAAAGATAGATCCAATGATGTTGACCAATTGAATGAGGTTTTCAAATAGGTTGGCTACACTGGCTATTCCTATGGCTATAATACCCCATCCAAAAGTAAACCATTTGGTCATTTTTAAATAGTGGTCTTTGTCCTTTGACGCAGGTGTAAAGCGTCGGTAAAGATCTATACTCGTTATAGTGCCTAAGGCATTTAATTCTGAGGCGGTAGAAGACATGGCTGCAGAGAGAATTACGGCCAATAAAAGCCCAATAAGTCCTTTGGGTAAATAGTGTAAGATATAGTATATAAACACGTAATCTTTGTCATTTTCTGCAATAGAGGGATCTGCTTTTTTTAAGAGTGTCTTGGTTTGAGTCCTAAGGTCCTTTTCTTCTTTTTGCAAGTCCTTCAACATAAGATTGGCCTTATTAGTCACTTCAGTATTATGATCCTCCAAGGCATTTAAATAATTTATTTGCCAAGTAGCGCGCTCTGACTGATTCTTTGAAAGGGATGTTTTTAGAGATTCGTATTGTTCAATGTACTCAGGGGCTTCCATGGCTTTTTGAGCGGCTGGATTAAAATGTATGGGATTGGCATTGAACTGAAAAAACACGAATACCATTACCCCAACCCCTAGAATGAAAAATTGCATGGGAATTTTTAAGATCCCATTGAAGACTAGGCCCAATTGGCTTTCCTTTTTAGATTTTCCAGAAAGGTATCTTTGGACCTGGCTTTGGTCAGTTCCAAAGTAGGAGAGCGCTAAGAAAAAACCGCCAGTAATACCGCTCCAAAATGTATATCTATTGTTGGGATCGAGGCTAAAATCTAAGACGTCTAATTTGCCAGACTGTTCGGCAATGGTGAGGGCTTTACTGAAATTGACATCGGCCGGGAGGCCAGAAACAATCATGTAAAAAGCCACAAACATACCACCCATAATCACAAACATTTGTTGCTTTTGCGTGACATTAACGGCTTTTGTTCCTCCACTTACCGTGTAAACAATCACTAAACCTCCTATAATTAATACCAAGAGTTTGAGTGGCCAACCCAATACGGCAGAGAGAATTATGGCGGGTGCAAAGATGGTAATTCCAGCGGAGAGTCCCCTTTGTACCAAAAACAATAGTGCAGTGAGTGTTCTGGTTTCTCCATTAAAGCGTTTCTCTAAAAATTCGTAGGCTGTTTCTACCTGTAACCTATCGTATAAAGGAATAAATACTAGGATAATCACTAGCATGGCGAGGGGCAATCCAAAATAGAATTGTACAAAGCCCATTCCGTCGTGATAGGCCTGTCCTGGGGTAGACAGAAACGTTATGGCAGACGCTTGAGTGGCCATAACAGACAAACCTACTGTGGCCCAATTGGCTTCTTTTCCGCCAAGTACATAGTCCCTTACATTTTTACTGCCTTTGGTTTTCCATAATCCATAACCCACTATAAAAAGTAGGGTGAAAGTTAAGATACTCCAATCTAATAGACTCATATCTAATTTTTAAGGGATTGTTTTTCTATGTTTTGTGGCATGGAAATCATATTGGTGAACAATCGGTAGGCACCAGGAACTCCGGCTGGCAATTCTCTAAAGAAACTCAGGCCTGTGTATATGAAGTGCCCTTTCCCAAATGGTGCTACTAATAAACTGCCTTGGGTAGGCGCTTCATTACCATCTTTAATTTCCAATATTGGGCGGTAAGCTTTGTCCCATTTGTTAGGAAAATATAGTCCCCGTTCCTGTACCCATCCCTCAAAATCTTTGGCGTCTATTTTATTGGGAAAAGATAATACGGGATGTTTGGGATCTATAAAGCTAACTGGCGCATTTTCTCTGGTAACTCTGTCTCTAGACAGGTAAAGCGGGTAGGGGGCTAATTTAAATAGATTGTCTGAGTTCCTGGCTGCTGTATTGTATTGGCTAATTAAAACACCGCCATTTTTCACATATTCTCCAAGGATATTTTTATTTAATGCCAAACCATCTATGACATTCAAAGCCCTAATGCCTAGAATAATAGATTGGTATTTAGAAAGGTCTAAACTCCCTAAATCTTCTGGGGCTAATAGGTGAACCACATAACCTATGGCTTCCAGACTTTCAGGAATCTTATCTCCTGCACCCATTATATATCCTATATGACTGCCTCTTTTTTGTATGTTGAGTCTCACAAATTTGGTGCTAGAAGTCTCCAGAACTACTTGTGAGGGAATGTGGTCATAGCTAATATTTACGATGTTTTGATTAAACTGGCTTTCTTTTGTTGCCGCTTCGAATAAGCCCTGAACTTCACTGTCTTTTTCAGGAGGGCTCACAGTAAAAGTGAACAGGCTGCTTGCACCTTTTTCTTTAATATTAAAATTGTGATACAATGGGCTTACGGACCAATCACTGGGGAGCGATAGAGACACCTGACCACTTTGGTTGGCCGCTTTGGCGGTGAGGGTTATTTGTACTTTCTTAGATTCAGTATCTGGGAATAAGACTACTTCTTGGGTAGGTTTCAAGGAGAGTTTTGGGGCTATTTTGAAAAGTTCCCAAAGTTCTCCCTTATCTGGTTTGGCATGCCTATATACTAAGGGAAGTTCGTAGTCTATTAAAGTGCCATTAAAATCCAATACCAATGTGAGACTTACTGCAGTTGGAGATTCCGCTTTTCCAACAAGCGTTGGATCGGTCACTTTGTACATTCCTAAAGTAGCGGGTTCATTGAGCCAATAGGGGTTGGTATATGGACTTTCTTCTGGAATTTTTATTGAAATAGATTGGTTGTATTTTTTATTTTCACTCAAAACTTTTGGAGAGAATTCGTCCAAATTAATAGCGCCTTTAAGGCTGATGTTTTTAATATTGACGCCTTTTACGTTTCTGGCCACTAACGCAACAACAGCTTCTATTTTCTCTCCAGGACTAGCATATGCTTGGGGGCTTAAAAAATCCATATAAAGTCCAGAAACAGCTGCTATGACTGTTTTTATTTGGGCCATTTTTTGCTCCTTCCAAAATGGATCTTTTATCTCTTTAATAAGCTGGTAAGCAGCCAATAGGTCTTTTAAATGTGTTGCGGGATTGTTGAAATTAAAATTTTCCTGGATGGGGTTCAATAAGCTTTGAATTTCTTGGCCTTCAGGTATTCTATTCCAAGTAGTATCTATACCGTCAAAAAGAGATGCATTGTTTGGAAACTCCCCTTTTAAAAATTCTAAGTATTCATTTTCTGCTCCCCTTTGGTTTAATCTTCCAAAGCCTTGGCACAAATGCTGGCTACTGGCCAAGGAGGCTATTTCATTGTTGGAGATCCCTAAACTTGGGTAGTAAACGCCAACATCTAAGGTGATTAAACCCTTTTTTGAGGCAGCGCTAAATTTTTCTTCAGAACCGTAAAACCACCAAGAAGTATTAAAAAACACCCTTTTTGGTTGCCATGGGTTTAGGGTCTTTAACTGGGTTGGGAATGCATCTGTAGCAGCCAAATCAAATGCTTCCATACTCAACAAAGCACTAGAGGTATGGTGGCCATGAGTACTGCCCGGTGTTCTGTGGTCAAATCTATTGATGATAATATCTGGCCTGAGTTGTCTGATGGTTTTTACCACATCTGACAGAACGGCTTCTTTGTTCCAGATTTCTAAGGTTTCGTCTGGGTGTTTAGAAAAACCAAAGTCATTGGCCCTGGTAAAATACTGATGACCACCGTCTATTTTTCTAGCCGCTAATAATTCTTGTGTTCTTAGTACCCCTAAGAGGGCCCTGATTTCTGTTCCTATTAAATTTTGCCCTCCGTCTCCTCTGGTCAAAGAGAGATAAGAAGTAGTGGCGTGACTGTAGTTGGATAAATAGGAGATGAGCCGGGTGTTTTCGTCATCTGGATGGGCTGCAATATATAGTACGTTACCTAAAAAATTAAGCTGCTGAATGGATTGGTGTATGGCGGCACTACTTTTAGGGTTAAAGTCTTGCGCTTTTAAATGCGCGTAACAACCAAATAATATTAAGCAAAGAATAATACAGTAGTTTTTCATATTTAGATTAGTTGATCGTTAAGGTTCATTATTGAATCCAAATCATTGGTAGCTTGGGGTTCCTAAAATTTCTTTAAGAGTGGCGTATACTTTTTGAGTAGGAAGTCCTACTACATTGTTATAACTTCCTTCTATTCTGCTAATTCCAATTAATCCGAGCCATTCTTGAATCCCATAAGCACCTGCTTTATCATAAGGTTTGTAATAGTCTACATAATAATTAATTTCTTTTTGAGACAAAGCGGTAAAAGTAACTTCGGTGGCTTCATTGCATAGGGTTTTTTTGCCCTCAAAAGTAAAGCATACTGCTGTGTACACCCAATGAGTATCTCCAGACAGCCTAGAAAGCATGGCTATGGCTTCTTCACGGTTTTTTGGTTTTCCCAAGGCCGTTTCTTTGTGCCAAACAATGGTGTCAGAAGTAACGAGCACCGCATTACCTATATCTTTATTAGAAAAGGCGCTAGCCTTTAATTCAGCCAAATAAGCAGGTATTTCATGTGCTAGAAGCTCAGGAGGAAACACTTCTTCAATTTCTTTTACTTGAATCACTACAGAAAGCCCCATATCTTCAAAGAATTTTTTTCTTCTTGGTGATCCTGAGGCTAAAATAATTTTATGGTTGGGGTAGTGTAAGGACATGGTCTAAATGATTGCTATTTAAATGGAGCATTTAATCTGTTTGAGCGTCTGTGTGAGCGGTCCATTTTCCTTGAACTTTAAGTACCTGCTCTATGACATCTCTTACGCAGCCAGCTCCACCATTGATATGAGAAATATATTGAGAGACCGCTTTCACCTCAGGCACCGCATTTTGCGGGCAGCTTGGTAGCCCTATGAATTGCATGGGTGGAATGTCTGGAATGTCATCTCCCATGTATAGCACTTCCTTAGGGTCTATTCCATAGCCGTCTAAATATTCGTGTAAAGGTTCCATTTTATCATGGGCACCCATATAGATGTCTTGTACGCCTAATGCCTTAAAACGTTTTTTGACGCCTTCATTAGTCCCTCCAGAGATGAGACAGATTCTAAACCCCTGATTTAAAGCTGCTTTTACGGCATAGCCATCCTTTACGCTTACTTTTCTCAGTAATTCACCACTGCTTGTAATGAGTACTTGTCCGTCTGTGAATACGCCGTCAATATCAAAGATAAAGGTGGTGATTTTAGGTAATAATTCTTTATAACTCATGCTTGTATTTTTCTTGAATAGCCTCGCTAATATATTGGTAAATTTTTTTTTGATCCTCTGTGGGGAGTGATTCCATATGAGCATTCATGGTGTTGGTGTCTCCACGTCTTGCCGGTCCTGTCTGTGCTACTTCTGGACCAATAGTTAGGGCATTTTTAACTGTTTGTTCCATTAACGGACCCAACAACTCAAAAGGGACTTCTTGATTTTTACAGAATTCAGCGGCTTGTGTGTACAGAAAATTTGAGAAATTATTGACCCAAACAGCCGCTAAATGAAGGGAACGTCTTTTAGAGGAATTCATGGCTAGGGTACGGTTACTTACTTCACTGGCCAACGAAAAGAGCGTCTGAAAAACACTTTCATTGACACCCTCAATGAGCAGCGGGATCTCTTTAAAACTCATTATCTCTGACGCGCCAAAGGTTTGCAATGGATAAAAGACCCCTCTGTTAGCGTGATGGTTCAAGACTTCTATAGAGACACTACCAGACACATGACAGACAATACCGTTGGGAACATGAATACGACTAGACACTTCTGTAATCGCATGATCTGAAACAGCAATAAAAACCAATTGCTCTGTTATGGGTGCTTTGAAATCAGTGCTCGTTTGGGTGTCTTTAAAAACCTCCAAAGCCGGTTCGCTTCTGCCTAATACCAGTGACACCTCATAGCCTTTTAATGTTCTAAGAACTCCGAATAACTGAAAGGCCAGTCTACCACTCCCAACAATTGCAATAGAAATCATACTCAAAAATAGGATAAATATGCGGGTTAATAGGGACTTTAAATAGATTTTATAAACTGTTTTTAGCACCTAATTAAGTGGAAAAAAGAGAAAAAGGCCGTACTTTTATGCACAAAAATTGCCCCTTTTATCATGATTGAAACCCTAAAGAAAATACTCTTCTCTACCAGGCTCATGTCTGTACTGTTTATTGCGTTCGCCACTGCCATGGCTTTTGGAACTTTTATTGAAAGTTGGTACTCTACCGAAACCGCCAGAATATGGATATACAACGCCACTTGGTTCGAAACCATGATGGTCTTTTTTGTCATAAATTTTGCAGGAAACATTCAGCGATATGGATTGCTAAAATGGAAAAAGTGGCCTGTATTACTGCTTCATATTTCTTGGATACTCATTATTATAGGTGCTTTTGTGACGCGTTACATTAGTTATGAAGGGATGATGCCTATTAGAGAAGGTGAAACAGAAAAGATCTTTTATTCAGATAAAACCTATGTAACCCTAATGGTAGATGGGGAAAAAGATGGTGCGCCAGCAAGGCGTACTTTTGAAGATCAGGCTATTTTTACACCAGAAGCTAAGAAAACCTCTCTGCCCTGGCGCTCCAATTTCGCAGACCAAGATTTTGACATTTCATTTGTCTCTTTTCAGCAAGGGGCTAAACAAGGGGTATTAGAAGATCCCAACGGAACAGATTTCTTGAAAATTGTAGAAGCGGGAGACGGCAACAGACATGATCATTATTTAGAATCAGGTTCCGTGACCAGTATTCACAACATACTTTTTGCTTTAAATGAAGAAACACCTGGGGCAATAAACATTAACACTAACGTAAGTCCTTACACCATCAACACTCCTTTTGAAGGAGATTTTATGCGTATGGCAGACCAATTCCAAGGGACTGTATTGAAAGACAGCGTCCAAGAATTACAACTCAGATCCTTGTATAATGTTGGAGGGATGCAGTTTGTCATTCCTGAATTACCCATGAAAGGAACCAATGGAATTGTAGCGGTCCCTGAAGAAGAGAAAACTCCAGAGACCAAAGACGCTTTGACCGTTGCCATTACAACAGGAGGAGAAACCAAACAAATGACCGTTTTAGGTTCCAAAGGAATGGCTAGTTTTTCAGAGAAGGTACAGATAGGGGGCTTAGATTTTACTTTGGGCTATGGTTCTAAAGTGTATGAATTGCCTTTTTCAGTGAAGTTAAATGACTTTATTGCTCAAAAATACCCAGGTACAGAAAAAGGCTATGCCTCTTTTATGAGTAAAGTGACCGTAGAAGACACCCGTCCTTTTGATTACGATATTTTTATGAACCATGTTTTAGACCATGGAGGTTACAGATTTTTCCAGTCTAGTTTTCACCCAGATGAGAAAGGGACCGTACTCTCTGTAAGCCATGACTTTTGGGGAACCTGGATTACCTACATAGGTTACTTTTTACTCTACATTGGACTCATGGGAATCTTATTTTTTGGGAATACTAGATTTAAAGACTTGGCCAGGTCAATTGAAAACGTTAAGG
>CAKZOR010000038.1 GCA_937136755.1 uncultured Flavobacteriaceae bacterium
ACTTTATTTAAATTTTACAGTAATACAGATCTCTTGAAAACAAACAATTTAAATTTATTTATAGTAAAAATTAAAAATACTTAGTGGCTTTTTTAAATTATGACAGATAAGTTTACCTTTGGAAACATAAAATAATCTCAAATGACATTTATTTCCACTTTTTCCTTAAAAATGATTACTGTTAAATCAATTTTAGTGTTGTTCGGTCTTGGACTTATGCTTGCTTGTAGTAATCAAGGGGGGTACAGCCTTAAAATTGAGGTGAAAGACTTACCAGATCAATCTAAAGTATTTTTAAAATATATAGACGCCACAAATTCTCCTATAACAGTAGACTCAACAACTGTGGTAAATGAGCTAGCCACTTTTGAGGGTTTCCAAGAATTTCCTGCCATGCATTATTTATTTTTTGAAAATGCCAATGGAAATATTCCCGTAATTCTAGAAAATGCCCGTATAGAGGTAAAAGCACAAAAGGACAGTCTCAATATGGCCAAACTCAGTGGGAGTGATCAAAATATTTGGTTCTCAGAGTTTGTGACTACATCTCAAGGATTTTCAGAAAGAGCGAATGGAATTGCCAATGACTTACAAAACGCTAGAGCGGATGGTAAAGAGGCATTTATTGATTCGCTGAGAGAAGAATATATGGAGTTGCAAGAAGAGGCTAAATCATACGAAATTAATTTTGCTGCAGAACATCCTGGCTCCCTCATCACCGTTTTACTAATTGAACGAATGTTTGCCTCTAAAGCGGTTGAAGAACAAAAAATTAAAGAATTAATAGAAGCGATCAGTCCGGAGATAAAACAAACCGATGCTGGCAAAAAGTTAATGACCCTTTGGGAAGCTAACTTAAGTACTGCCATTGGAAGTAAAGCAATCGATTTTTCTGGGCCTAATCCGAATGGAGAAACCATCTCACTCTCTGCTTTGAAAGGTAAAGTGACCATCATTGACTTTTGGGCAGCCTGGTGCAAACCATGTAGGGCAGAAAATCCGAATGTGGTAGCGGTTTACAATCAATACCACGAAAAGGGTCTTGAGATTATAAGCATTTCTCTTGATAAGAAAAAAGAGGATTGGATCGCAGCAATCGCGGCGGATCAAATGGATTGGCACCACATTTCTTCATTGGCTTATTTTAGTGACCCAATTGCAAAACAATACAATATTAATGCTATTCCAGCTACATTTATTTTAGATGAAGATGGAGTTATTGTAGCCAAAGACCTTAGGGGAGCAGCTCTAGAAGCTCAAATTGCTAAGATGCTGCCTTAATTAAAAAAAATACATCTTTAAAATGGCTTTCTGGGAATAAAAATTTTCCACAAAGCCATTTTTTATTCAAAACTTTCCCTAAATAACAACACCCCCATGATCACTAATGGGGCTAATAAACAAATAGCCGCTATAGGATTTGCGGTGAGTTGGCTTGGTACATAAACAATGGCCATGAGTAAACCACCAATTGCTCCTCCAAAATGTGCAGAATGACCAATATTTCCTGTCCTCTTTTTCATTCCGTAAATAGTGTATATCATATAGCCCAATCCAACCACATAAGCAGGAAGAGGAATAGGAATAAATAGTATTCCTAATCTCATTTCAGGCATAAGGTAAATAGCAGCATAAAGCACCCCTGTTACTGCTCCACTTGCACCAACAGCACTATAATAGGGTTCTTTCTTATGAATAAACAAACCAAAATAACTTCCTAAAAACAAGCTTACTACATAGAAAATGACCAAGGCAACAGGACCCAATAATTGGACAATCACATCTGAGAAGAAATAAAAAGTAAATAAATTAAAAATTAAGTGATTCACATCTACATGAAGAAAACCAGCTGTAAATAACCTTTTATAATCTCCTTGCTGAATAGACTTTATGTGAAATTTGTAACGATCAAAAAATGAAGCGTCGTTAAAACCTTTAAAAGACACCAAACCGTTAAGTGCCATGATTAATATTGTTATTGGGTGCATGTTCATGATTAAAAATCAAAAGATTGATCACGAAGATACACTTCATGGAATTAAAAACTAAAATATCCCTACATTTACCCTTTAATTAAATACAATGCATTTACTGGTATTCATTCTTATCTACCCACACTTATGGGTAGTATCTAAATTACCTAGGCCACTTTTCTATCTATTGTCTGATATTTTCTTTGTTAAATTATTTTATTTTTTTGGCTACAGAAAAAAAGTAGTGTTGGAGAATCTTGTCCTCTGTTTCCCCAATAAAGAGCTCAAAGAACTCCAACTTATTAGAAGACAATTTTACAGACACTTATGCGATTTATTTATGGAAATGGTTAAAACCATGAACCTCAGTAAGGCTGGAGTAAAAGAGCGGTATCAGGTTCAGAATATTGACGTCCTAAAAGAGATTCTAAAAACTAAGTCTGTCTTGTTGGTTTGTTCTCATTACGCCAATTGGGAATGGAATGTGAGTATAAACAATTATATTTCAGAAAAAGGCTTTGCTGTATACCAAAAAATTGGCAATCCTTATTTTGACGCTTGGATCAAAAAATTGAGAAGTAGGTGGAATACCACACCCATTACACAGGCAGAAACTTTTAGAACCATTGTACAAAATGAAAAAAATGGCCTAAAAGCAGTCTATGGTATGGTAGCAGATCAATCCCCTCCAATGTCAAAAACAAAAGCATGGGGTTCTTTTATGGGCATAGAGGTTCCTGTATATAATGGTGCAGAAGTATTGGCACAAAAATTAGACTTAGCTGTAGTGTTCTTGAGGGTAAAAAAAGTTAAAAGAGGGGTGTTTCACGCTACTTTTGAGCCCATTACTACTAGTGGCGCTCATACTGCTCCAGGAGAAATAACCAAAGAATTTCTTCTTAAAGCGGAGTCTCAAATTCAGGAAGAACCTGCCCATTATCTATGGACCCACAAACGTTGGAAACACCGCGGTAAAAAACCAATGGGTGAATAAGTTCTCAAAAAAATGAAAAACAAGACGCCTCTTAAACTTTCTTACTGAGGTCTAAAATTTGTTGCATCATGGCATCGGCCACGGAAGTGGCCAAATCTAAAGAAGTGGCCTCCGTATAAATCCTGATAATAGGTTCCGTGTTAGACTTTCTCAAGTGCACCCAATGGTGCTCAAAATCAATTTTAACCCCATCCGTAGTATTGACCTCTTCCTCTTTGTATAAAGTAGCCATAGCCGCTAAAATAGCGTCTACATTAATATCTTCCGTAAGGCTTATCTTATCCTTTCTCATAAAATAGACTGGATAAGTTGCCCTAAGCGCAGAGGCAGTGGTCTTTTTCTCTGCCAAAAGCATTAAAAAGAGGGCTACACCCACTAAAGCATCTCTACCGTAATGGCTTTCTGGATAGATAATTCCTCCATTTCCTTCTCCACCAATTACAGCATTTTCCGCCTTCATGGCAGTTACTACATTGACTTCTCCTACTGCAGAGGCTGTGTATTTTTGTCCGTGTTTTTGGGTTACATCTCTAAGTGCTCTTGTAGAAGACAAATTGGAGACTGTTGCTCCTGGCGTCTTAGAAAGCACATAATCTGCACAGGCCACTAAGGTGTATTCTTCTCCAAACATGCTACCGTCTTCACTAATAAATGCCAATCGATCTACGTCTGGATCTACAACAATACCCAAATCTGCTTTATGAGCTAGTACAGCAGCTTTAATATCAGTTAAATGTTCTTCTAAAGGTTCTGGATTGTGTGGGAAATGACCAGT
>CAKZOR010000039.1 GCA_937136755.1 uncultured Flavobacteriaceae bacterium
TCACGCGGAGTTATTCTATCAATGGTTAGAAATTTATTATGACCCGGCTGAGAGTATAATTGACACATTTAATCAGTTTCCTTATAAAATATTCGGTTATACGGTATATTTAGATTTTATCAATGATTCATTGCCATATTTGGTTTCATTTTATTGCTTAAAAAATTTGGATACGTCATTGGACAGGTCAGAGATATCTAATATATTTAATCTATGGTAACCATCTTCACCAACATATCCTTTATGCCCCCTGGCTCTTTGGTCTCCACCGCTACAAAAGGAAAATACACCATCCTTAGGGGAGGGACCTTCACCAGTCAGTAATACTACACCAATGGATGGATCTTCATGAGCGTCATAAAATGCATCGTATAATTCAGAAGTTGTTTTCGGTCTAAAAGCATTTCTTACTTCTGGTCTATTAATTGCTATTCTAGCGACACCATTAGATTTTTTGTAAGTAATGTCTTGGTATTTTTTTACTTCTGTCCAAACAATATTTTCCATGATAGAATTTTTTAGCAAGTTACGTATTCTTGTTTTTTTCTGTGATCCATAATGACATATATTTTGACGCCTGAAATTGCTGTTCTTGCAATAGCATTCCAATGAAATTTTTGCCCCTGTGCTCTGCTAAACTATTGGATATTTGATTAAGGCATTCCAAGAACTTAATTTCATAAACACTGCGTTCAAATGACTGGTCTATTAATTCGTATCCTTCACTTTTAAGTGTTTGCCATTGAACTTTATCCTGATATAGCGCTACTGCCATTTGTGCAAATTCCGCACTTTTATGGGCCACTTTACCGGGCCAATTCCCAGTGTAATCCATTCCCTCTTTTCCTATAGATGTTGTAATGTGAGGGCAGCCGTAAACAAATCCTTCTAATATTTTTCCTTTAATTCCAGCGCCAAATCTCAGCGGAACTAGATTGACCCTGTGTTTGGTAAACGGTGTTTTAACATCTTTTACTTCACCAATAATGTGAAACCCAATATTGGGCTTGTGGAGTTCTTGGATTTGCTGGGGAAGGTAAGCTCCATAGATATATATATCTGCCAATTTGTGTTGCTTTTTAATCAGTGGCCAAATGCTGAAATACAAACACTTTATAGCGTCTATATTGGGCTTATGAAGTCCATTGCCAATAAAAAAATAACCTGATCTTTTGTGGTAATCTAAATTTGCCCTATGGGCTAGCAAATGTTGCTTAGGATATGTGATGGGTAGTAATAAACACAAATGAGAGGGGATTTTAAAATGATCTACCAATACTGTCATTTCAAATGAAGAAACGACCAAATTTAGATCACACCTAAACATACTGGCCAATTCTCTTTTAGTCAGCCCTCTTGAATTTAATTCATCTAAGTCTGTTGTTTGATCAAATAAGGAGAAGGGTGTGTTTTTATGCTTTTTAACGTAAGATATGGTTTGTTCCTCCCTTAGTGTTCTTAAACAATGAAGGTCTTCTGTATCTAGAATTGTAAGGGCATTGGGTAGTATATCGCGAACCCGCCAACCAAATTGTTCCTCTGATATAAATCTGTCAAAAAGAACTACATCTGGTGCAGTTTCTTCTAGTAAAAGATCAAAAGAAGGGTCATTCACAAGAATTTGTTGGGTATTAATACCTTTTTCTTTTAAGCTATGTAGCCCTTCTAAATGTTTACTAGTAGCAGCAAAAGTAATTTCAAATTCTTGTGAAATAAAAATAGCTAGTAACTCATGCATACGAACGCCTGCAGCAGTAGCATTGGCTTCGGGCCAATTAGTGCTAATACAGAGGAGCTTTTTGTTCATATTAAAACGAAATTATAGCATTTTTAGTGCAATGAAGTCCTGTTGATTTTAAAAATTTCTCCACTTCAAAATACCTGCGAATCTTACATTTTTTTAGCAAACATCTGAGATATTTTAAGCCTTAATTTTCTCTCATAGTCTTCCTCCAACCACTCTTTGTAGTTTTTTGTATTATTCATAATACAATAGGAATAGAGTCTTATTCTGTAGGCAATTTCTTCCTTGAGCAATTTGGCTAACATTCGAGCTTCAAATACATCTTCACTATTCTCAAAACAAATTTGAGCGTGTTGTGAGATACTTCGATCTAAGACTTCCTTTGACTTCAAACCTTGTGCAAACACCTCTTTATACACTGCTTTTACGTCAAATTGAAGTACAGTAGATTTTTTGAATTTTTGCTTTAAACCAAAAGGCATTTCATAAACAAATTCTCTTTCAATGTCCTCGTCATTTTTAATATTTTCTAGGTAAAAATCAGGAAAATGGAAGATCTCTTGCCAATCAATTGGTGCATTCCATGGACCAAACCTAGCAATATTGTTACCCATGTCTATTACATTGAAATGAGATTTATTGTCCAATATTCTCGATCCTCTACCAATCATTTGAAAGTATAAGGTTAATGATCTGGTGGCCCTATTTAAAATAATAGTCTCTACGCTAGGTTCATCAAATCCGGTCGTTAAAATACTCACTGAGGTTAAAATGGCATTAGGCGTTTGGGAAAACCATTCTAATATTTCCTTTCGCTCAGAAGCACTATTTTTATTGTCTAAGTGTCTAATGTCATGCCCAGCCTTTTTAAAAGTCTCATAGACGTATTTAGACGTATTTATACCATTATTAAAAATCAGGGTTTTTGAGCCTAAGGCTATTTCTTCATATGCCTCAAGCAATTGTGATAACATGGAGTGGTTGCCGTAAAATGCATCTGAGGATTTTACGGTATAGTCTCCATTGATCCCTAATTTTAATGTTTTTAAGCTTACATTTTTGTTATATAGATGCGCCTGTGCTAGAAATTTTTTATCAATTAAAGAGGTAATAGACTCTCCTACAATAAGCTTCTTGTAGTGGTCTTTCATTGGGAGCTTAATATTTGAACTGAGTGGCGTTGCAGTAACTCCTAATATAACAGCGTGTTTAAAAAACTTCATCAGTTTTCTAAATGAGTTATAATGTGCCTCATCTATAATAACCAATCCAATATTATCTAAACTTACTTTTTCCTCTTGAAGTCTGTTGTTTAGCGTCTCTACCATAGCTACAAAACAACTGTAATCTTCTTGGTCTTCTAGAGACTTTACATCTGAGTTGATGATTTTATTATGCACCCCAAAGCCCTCTAACATTTTAGATGTTTGCGTGCTTAATTCAATTCTGTGGGTGAGCACAACTACCTTTTTACCTTTAGTAGCGATATATCTTTTTGCTATTTCAGAAAAAACTACTGTTTTACCACCACCAGTCGGTAACTGATATAATAAGTTAGTATCTGTAGGGGCACTGTCCAGAAAGTCAAAAATGGTATCCAGATCCTTTTGTTGGTAATCGTAAAGTGTTTTCTCAGAAAATTTCGTTGAAACAGACAAGTAGCAGAGTTTTTTAATGGTTTTTGCAAAATGATTTTTTAAATTTCTCTAAAAAATCAAACGTACAAAATTAACAGATTTTTACCGCTAAGCATAAGGAATCATCGAAAAAGATTAAATTAATATCCCTTTAAAGTATCTACTTGATTTAAAAGCGGTTGGTGGCTTGTTAGTCTGTTATAATTAACTACTATTTGAGCAACGACAGATTCTGGACTAGAAATACTTGCACAATGAGGGGTAATATGAATTTTTGAATGACCCCAGAAGGGGCTTTTTGTATCTAATGGCTCCGTTGGAAAAACATCAATAGCGGCACCGCACATCTGGCCTTTATCTATACTTTGGATTAAATCCTCACCTATCAAATGTGGTCCTCTTGCCACATGAATTAGATATGCTCCACGAGGTAATTTTGAGAAAAGAGATTCATTTAAAATTCCATTTGTATCTGGTGTTAGTGGGAGTAAACACACCAAAACATTGGTCTTTTCTAAAAATAAATTCAAATCTACTTTTTCATAGGTTGTGATTCCTTCTATTTGTTTTTTAGAATTAGACCATCCTAAAACATTAAAACCCTGAACTGATAAAGCTTTCGCTGTGGCAGATCCCAATACACCCATTCCCATAATGCCAATCGTGATATCTTTCTTTCTCAAATAAGGATTTTGCTGCCAAAGTGATAAAGATTGTTGTGAATGATATTGATACAATCCCTTCATATACGCATATACTTGCGCTGTAACGAACTCTTCCATATCTGTTATTAATAAAGGGTCTACTACCCTAGTCATTAACAATTCTTGATGAAAAGAAGGATCTTCGAAAATAAAGTCTACTCCTGCGCCCATAGAAGCTACACATTTTAAATTTTTGTATTGCTCAAATAATCCATGAGGCTGCTTCCACACTAATGCCATTGTGATTGTTTCTTTTGGATGTGGTTCATTATAATCAAAGCATTCAATTTGACTCGCTTGAGATTTAAATGCGTTTAACCATTGGGGCGTCTTTCCATCTTGTCTGATCAGTAATATTGCCATGGGGTAGTTTAAAGTATATTGTATGAATAAATTTAAGATGTTTAATCTTCTATATTTTGTAAACTCATTTCAAAATCATAAGCATTTTCCCAGTCTTTACTTGAGTTGTAAATTGCTAAGATTTGTGTTTTATACAAGGGGACTATTCCATGATAACTTGTTAGCTGAAGGGCCTCTTTGTAAAAATTACAAAAACTTTTAAAAAATGGTAATCGCTGGGGCCTTTCCTCACAAAATGTGTGCATTATTCCTATGTTAAACCACATAAACTCTACAATTAATTCTGGTGACATGCCAAGTGTCTTGAAATGCTTTATATATTTCTGAGCAACTGACCTCCTAGCCTTTGGTCGTTTCCTTTTTAAAGGGAAGAACTCACTAGCTACCTTGATTCTTGCCTGTTCCAACAGTTTTTTTTCGTTAGGGTTAAATACAAAATTAAAATAAGTTTTTACCTCTGGAAATTTGTCATAAAGGTCTAAGACCATTGATTCCAAATGTCCCTTTTGCAATTCAAATAGGTGTTTTTGTAGTAATTTTTTACTCATATGTGTTGTTCCAAAAAATAAAAGTACAAATGATTGTCTAAATCGTGTAATCAATTATAAATATAGCGGCTAAAAACTTAAAGTTTTCTTAAAAGCCAAGTGTTTTAAGCTTCGAATTTTGGTGAAATCTATTAAAATGCGTAATATGAAGCTCATTAAAATTCCCAAAAGAAAAACTCCTAGATGAGGCAGCTTAAAATAGTAAAACAGGTTACCAATAGAGAATCCAAATCCTTAGATAAGTACCTACAAGATATTAGTAAAATAGACCTGATCAATGCTCAGGAAGAAGTTGAATTAGCTCAAAGAATCAAAGCTGGAGACGCGGTGGCTTTAGAGAGACTAACTACAGCAAATCTCAGATTCGTTGTTTCTGTTGCAAAACAATACCAAAACCAAGGACTTACCCTACCAGATTTAATTAACGAGGGAAATGTTGGTTTGGTAAAAGCAGCAAAACGTTTTGACGAAACAAGGGGATTTAAGTTTATATCTTACGCTGTTTGGTGGATTAGGCAGGCTATTTTACAAGCATTGGCAGAACAAGCAAGAATTGTTAGATTGCCTTTAAATAAAATTGGTTCCATCAATAAGATCAACAAAGCTTTTTCTTATTTGGAGCAAGCACACCAACGCCCTCCTTCTCCAGAAGAAATTGCCAAAGAACTTGAAATGACTGTAAGTGATGTAAAACAGTCGCTTAAAAACTCCGGAAGGCATGTCTCTATGGACGCTCCATTAATCGATGGAGAAAATTCAAGTTTGTATGATGTTTTAGATTATGGAGACTCCCCTAGACCTGATCAAGCACTGCTCCAAAGCTCATTGCACACTGAAATTACAAGAGCCTTAGATACCCTTTCTCCTAGAGAGGCAGACGTTATTAAACTTTTTTATGGAATAGGAGAACAACCTCCTATGACCCTAGCAGAAATTGGCTTAACCTTTGACCTTACTAGAGAAAGAGTTAGGCAAATTAGAGAGAAAGCCATTAGAAAATTAAGACATAGTTCCAAAAATAAATTATTAAAAACCTATCTTGGATAGTAAAAATACACCCCTATGAAACCAACTCTTTTTATTTTAGGATTAATTGCTTTAGGCTCATGCAAAAATGCTCCAAAAGAAACAGAAAGCCTAGAAGATAAAATAGACAGAATACATGCTGAGGCCATTACTATAGATACGCACAACGATATTAACACGGCTAATTTTACCGATAGTATTAATTATACCCAAAGATTAGACACCCAGGTTAATCTTCCAAAGATGAATGAAGGTGGTTTAGATGTGAGTTGGTTAATTGTTTACACTGGGCAGGATGAATTAACTGAGGAGGGATATAAAAATGCAAAATTAAATGCCTTAGATAAATTTTCTGCTATTCAAAAACTCACAAAAGAATTAGCGCCAGAAAAAATTGGGTTAGCGACTACATCAAAAGAGGTAAGGACTCTCATTAACTCTGGAAAAAAAGTAGCTATGATCGGTGTAGAAAATGCTTACCCAATCGGATTAGATATAGAAAATTTTGAAGTATATTATAATTTAGGCGCAAGGTATATCTCATTGTCCCATAATGGTCATAGCCAATTTTCTGACTCCAACACAGGAGAGAAAGACAGTATTTGGCTTCACAACGGTTTAAGTGATTTTGGAAAAGAGGCCGTTGCTGAAATGAATAGACTTGGAATTATGATAGATATTTCTCATCCATCTAAAGAAGCCATGAAACAAATGATAGCGCTTTCAAAAGCCCCTATTATAGCATCTCACTCTTCTGCTAGAGCTTTGTGTGATCATTCAAGAAATTTAGACGACGAACAATTATTACTGTTAAAAGAAAATGGCGGGGTGGTACAAACCGTGGCTTTTTCTTCATATCTAAATACTGAAAAACACGAAGCTAGAAATAATTATGCTAAAGAGCTTTACGCAGCTATAGCAAATGAAATGGGGGTTGCATGGTATGAAAGAAGTGAATTTTCTTCTTTGTCTAGTGAACAAAGAGCCACATTCATGGAAATATATCCTAAGATTTTAGCTAAGGGAAAAGAAATGTTAGCACAAGATCCTAATGCTCCTGAAGCAGTTTCAGTAGTAGATTTTGTAAATCACATAGACTATATGGTAAACCTTATTGGTATTGATCATGTGGGTATTAGTTCAGATTTTGACGGTGGTGGGGGTATTGCGGGATGGTCAGATGCTTCTGAAACTAAAAATGTCACTGCAGAACTTGTAAAAAGGGGCTATACTCAAGAAGAAATTAATAAACTTTGGGGAGAAAACCTACTAAGAGTATTAGATGAAGTTCAAGTAATAGCCACAGAATTGAATTCTTAAATTTTAGTTTTTATGAGCGAAAGGTCTACACTTATAACTTCTATAAGACCTGAAATAAATAGTATTCCATCTGATGATATTGAAAGTGAAATTCACTTCCAAAATGAAACTCTCAGGCCTGTATTAAAATTTCAAAATGATCTTTTAATACAAGTATTAAAGCATTATTTCTTTAAGCACAAAAACACCTTTTATACATTATCACTTGAGAAACGTCTTTCATTCATTGAGAATGCAGTACAAAAAGATGTAAAATTTCGCAATGCCCTAAAAGGAATGATCATTGGTCAGTTTAGTGTGGAAGAGTATGCATTGTATCAGAAAAATGCCTCCAAACTCAATAAGAGAATGATGCAAATGCTCATACAGCGTTATCACTCACAGATACAGCTATTTGAAAACCCATAAACTACAACAAAGGTTCACCGTTTAGATCTGTTGTTAAAATATCACTCATCAGATCTAAAAATGGTCTAGACACCTCAAAGGCTTTTACAGTATTGGCTATAAAATTTTCAGAGCAAATGTCTGAATCTTTTAAAGGATGAATAAAAACAAAGTTTTTTCTTCTAAGTAAGTCAATTTCAGGATGTTCTTTAGAAAATCCTTTTGGGGCTGTTTTGAGTGTGTCTCCTTGAAAATTACCCCAGATATTTTTAAAAGACTTATTGTTCAAGAGCTCGTGAAAATCACTGGCATCTGTTTCAATTTCCTTTCTAATTCTGAACAAATCTTCCTTATTTGGATCCCAAAAACCGACAGCTAAAAAAGCATCTTCAGGCTTTAAATGAATATAATATCCACCCCTAAGAGATTGCCCCATTCGAGACAAAGACCCTGAAAAATAATCTTTATAGGGTGTTTTATCTTTAGAAAAACGAACATCTCGGTATATTCTGAATATCTTGAGTTTTTCTATAGTATCCGTCTCAGACAGACCCTCTTTGACAAGCTCTAAAACAGCTTTAACCTCTGATTGGTGCGAATTAAAGGTCGCTTTATTTGCTTCAAACCAATCCCTGCTGTTATTTACAGAGAGTTCTTTTAAAAAATCTAAAGTCTTTATGGAAATTTTCATAGTGTCATTAAAAAATTAAACTAAAGGTAGATCTAAATCAAAAATTAATTCTTTTAGGTGCAATCCTGATCCGGCAGCTACATAAGGTACAAAACCATCTAAGTCTGTCTCTAATAATTGCTTAAAATTTTCTAAGCTTATTTCACTCCTCCCTAAACAAACCAGGGCGCCCATCATTAATCTTATTTGGTACCTCAAGAATCCTTTACCCCTAACTTCTAATACATAAGAGTCTTTTGGAAAGAAACTTGCCACAATAGTTGTATTTAATTTTAACTCACAAGATGATACAGTTCTCAAGGTTTGAGATTTTTTTTTGTCCTTTCTAGCGGTAAAATTTTTAAAGTCGTGGGTACCTACAAATAATTTTGCCGCCTCCTGCATGAGCGTTATATTTAATTGCTCCGGATAGTTCGCCATAATTGGAGCACAAAAAGGGTGTGCTTTAGATCCAAATGAAAAAAGATAGCAATAGGTTTTTTCTTTTGCAGAGTGAATGATATTAAACTTATTGGCCACCTCTTCAATAGACTCTATACGTATGTCTGCTGGTAAATTTAAATTAAAGGCATTCAATAATTGATCTAAATTTTCAAGTGGCTCATGGTCTATAAATAATTCAAAGGCACCATCAATAGAAGACACTTTTGCATCTGTTCTTCCTGCTCCTAGTATTTTAAAAGACCGCTCCTCTCCTAACACAAACTTAATGGTCCTTGTGAGCATTCCCTCTATGGTTTTATATCCAGGTTGCTTTTGCCAACCACTGTATCTGAACCCTAAATAAGAGACCCGAACCAAATAATAATATTTCTTATTCTTCATGCCCTCATAATGTCATCTAAAAATATAAATAATCCACGAACAGCACTCTATCCAAGATTAAATGCCATTAGACAAAGTAAATGACTGAACATCAGAAGCTTTATTCTGAGAAATCCCCTTTTGAAATAGCACCAAAAATAGGGCAGTAAAAAATAAATTTATTTTCATAATGATTAAAATTATAATCCGTTAATGTATGATCCGTAAAGATCCTTAAACTCCGTACCATTTGAAAAACTTTGTTTGCTTAACTTATTGTGTGCCACGAGTGCCCACAAAACAAGCTCTTTAAGGAAATAGGAGGTTTCAGTGTCTACTCCAGGTGCATATTCTTTTAATAAATCAGTTAATGGTGAGATGCTATCTAATTGATCTCTGTACATACTGTCTGAAAAGTCTTCTAATAATTCAAATCCTTCAGATTCAAAAAACCACAATAACAATGGGTCGTAGGGTCCCTCCTCATCTTTTCGCTCCAACTTTTTAATTTTAGGAAAACGTTCCTCAAATAGCGTTTTAATGGCAGACTCCAATAAGTGTTGGGCCACAAAATCTGCCCCTTCTTGTTCCCCT
>CAKZOR010000040.1 GCA_937136755.1 uncultured Flavobacteriaceae bacterium
TGAATAATAATTTTGTATTGCAATTATATATTTAATATATTAGTGCATAATCAATTAAAATAAACTCGAAATGAAAAAATTTTTAATGTTTTTGGCTGTAGTTTTTACTGCGTCAGCGTTTTCTCAAAACCAAGAAGTTGTATATGAAAGTATTTATTTAATTCCTGAAAAAGCAAATGAAATGAAACTTATTGAAGGTGTTAAAAAGCACAATGATAAGTTTCACAGTGAAGGAAGAACAACTGCCTCTCTCTACAATGTGTTAATAGGGCGCCGTTCAGGACAGTATGTTTGGTTACTTGGCCCAATGGAACTTTCTGATTATGATTCTACGCCAGATGAAGTTCATATGTTAGATTGGCAAAAAAACATCAGAAATAATGTTTCCTCTGAATCTGTAGTATTGGGCAAATTAAATTGGGAAGCAAGTTATTCTCCACCTTCTTGGGGAAGTCCTAAATACTTGTTACATCGCACCATTAAAATTAACCGAAAATATGGTAGCTATGAGAAAGTTCTTGAGGCTGTAACTAAAATTGGAAAAGTATTGGCTCAAATTAATGCGCCTAATCCTAGAAGGGTATATGAAAGTATTTTTGCTAATGAAAATGGTGAAAACATAACATTAGTTTATCCATTCAAGTCATTTACAAGATTTAATGATGGAAACGGATTGCCTGCAAATTTTCAATCTGAATATGAAAAAGTAAATGGGCTTGGTTCATTTAGAAGAGATGTATGGGATGTTCTTTCAGAATTTAGTGATGGCTTTTCTGATGAAGTCCTCCAATTGGTAAATTAATAAAATATGAAAGAGAGAAGTCTCTTTTGTTAGTTGGTGGTTGAAGCCTTCCTTCTGGGGGGCTTCATTTCACATCAAATTAAATATAAACTTAACCTAAAAAACAAACTCAAAATGAAAAAATTATTAATGTTATTGGCACTTGTTTTTACTACGTCAATGTTTGCTCAAAATATTGTTCACATACAATATAGGTATGTTGCTTCTGAGAATGTAGCAGAATTTGAATCTTTGGAAACGAATCATTGGTCTAAAATAAAGAAAAATGCTATTGATAACGGAAATATGTTGGCATCCGCATTTTTCAGACTTTATGGAAGAACAGATGACGAATCACAACCAACCCATGCTTTTGTTCAAGTTTATGAAAGTTTTGAGCAATATGAAGATCAAATGAAAATATGGGGTAATGCGGAACAAATTTTAGGGTTTGATCCAGCACTAGCCTCTACAAACCATATATCTAAAACACTCTACAACAATACATATAAGCTCATAGCTGAGCTTCCAATGGGAGAATTTAAATATGCGGTCTGGAATTTGGCTAAACCAAAGGATTTTAATGGATTTGTGAATGAAAATTTAAATTTATGGATGCCCTATTTTAAAAAGAATTTAGGAAAAGACGGCGCAAGATCGGGTTGGGGAATTTTAGCAAGACTACATCCAAAAGGTATGGATGAGTCAAGTGTTATTACATATGATCACTACAAAGATTTGTCAAGTGCCCTAAGATCTTTATCTCCAATGGACGTTGTTTCAAGTAATGAAATTGATGCGCTTATATCAAAATCTAAAATGAGTAAATATGACCCTGATGGATTTAGATATACTAATATTTGGGAATTAATTGAACTTTTAGGTAGCCCTCAATAAATATTTCAAGTCAAATTAAAAATAAAAACCCTACTTTATTGTATGTAGGGTTTTTTATTTATATAAAAATTTAAGTAATTTTATATAAAATATATTTTATGTTTCAAGATTTAACTTTCAGATCTACATGTCCCTTATCTAATATCTTAGACTTGGTTGGCGACCGATGGTCGTTAATAATTATAAGAGATGTATTTATTGGTAGAAATACATATACCGAATTTTTAAAATCACCTGAGAAAATTTCTACTAATGTTCTCGTAGATAGAATCAAGAAGTTAAGAGAGTACGGAATACTAGGGTTCAGAAAGGATAAAATAGATAGAAAAATAAAATATTACTACTTAACAGATAAAGGAATAAGTTTATACCCTATACTGACTGAGATGAGTCTTTGGACTAAAAAAAATCTTCCAACGCTTCCAACCCACAGCCTTGCTCAAGAAACTTTTCTAGATATTGATAAGCTTGGGATAGATCTTCACAACAGAAAAGTAATCGATACTTACACGGAAAAAAGAGAAGGTCTTTTTAAAGAGACTCTTTAAAGAAGTCTGAGACCAATAATTCATTGCTGTAATTTTACTATTACTTTAATCCATCAAACTTAGCTTTCATGGTTGGGTTGCCATGGGTGAGTTTCTTAATGGTTAAGTCTTCTGTTTTACTGTTGGCTAATCGCAAGTTATTTACAGAAGCGAGTAAAGCTTCTTTTGTTTTTTGAAGGTGATTCATGGTTTTGTCAATTTCTTCTATGGCCGTTTTGAATTGTCTGCTGGCTAAATCATAGTTGCGGGAAAAACCACTTTTGAAATCGTTGATTTTTTCTTCAAAATTCGTGATGTCAATATTTTGATTCCTAATAATGGCGAGTTCTTCTTTGTATTGCATGGAGTTTAATGCTGCATTCCTTAGTATGCTAATGATTGGAATGAAGAATTGGGGGCGCACCACATACATTTTTTTGTACTTATGAGATACGTCTACTATGCCATTATTGTAGAGTTCATTATCTGATTCCAACATAGATACAAGAATGGCGTACTCACATTTCTTTTCATTCCGATCCTTGTCTAATTCTTTGAAAAAGTCCTCGTTTTTCTTTTTAGTGGCGGTTTCATCTCCTTCATTTTTCATTTCAAACATAATGGAGAGTATTTCATTTCCATTCTGATCGTTCTCACGGTAAATAAAATCTCCTTTACTTCCTGAGCTGGCGTCATTGTCTTTTTCAAAATATACATTCTGAAAACCAGTGGCCCTTAGTTTGTTGAATTCCACTTCACAGTGTTGCTCTAGAGATTCGCCCACCATTTTAGTAGAGAGTTTTTGCTTAAAATCTTTGAGACGCGCAATCTCGTCGTCCTTCATTTTAATGGTCTCTTCTTTGGTGAGTAGTTTTTGATTGAATTGCTCCTGAATGGACTTTTCCTGAAGTTGCCTTTCTACCTCTTTATTGCTGAGCTGATTCAACAGTCCATCTCGCTCTTTTTCTATGGCTCGAGTAGCCTCTAAAACCGCTTGCCTTTTCTCTTGTTCCGCTTGGGCAACTTTAGCCCTTATTTGTTCAATTTCCAGTGCTTTACTAGATTTAAGGGCACTAATTTCCTGTTCTTTTTTTGAAAGTTCCTGCTGGAGGGTATTCTTTAAGTTTGCCTCTGCCAACATCACTGCATTAGACTTTTCTTTTTCAGCTATGGCCAACCTATGGTTGAGTTCTTCTGTAAATTGTTCATCTCTTACTTGTTTTACAATATCTGCAAATCCAGCGTCGTCCAGTTTAAAAGCGGTGTTACAATTCGGGCAAATAATATCTTTCATGAGGCGGTTTTTTTAATCTTATAAATTTAATTATTAATATTTTAAATAATGAAAATTTAAAATACAGATCATCAAAAGATTAATCCACTACATATCATTCGCATTCCCCATTTTCCCAGCTCATCACTCCTGCGCTTTGAGCCATACATTTATTAGAGTAACTCAAGCCATTGCAGCCACAAACAGGCGCGTATTCCATGGTACAAATGCCGTCTTCAATCACTGCTGAAAAATCTATGCACGAGGGGTCTGCTGTACCTTTTTTGAAATAAAAGCTTATCTCGTCGTCTGCGATCATTTCGTTGTCTACAAAAGTGAGGCTAAGGGTGTCTCCAGATATTTCTAGGGTATAATTTTTACCAGACTGATTCATGGTCAAGATCTCTCCAGAGATGCTGTAATCGTACACTTTGCCAATGGGTGCAATATTAGGCATATCATTGTTCGGTCCCATAGGGTAGACTTGGTCTTTTGAAAACCACAATTGTTGGTCGTCAAAATTTTCAGTACCGGCCTCCCCAAAATAGCAAAAGCAAACCACTCGGTCCAATACCCACTGGCCCTCTAAATTTGCAGGAATTGTCGTAGGGGAATCATTTTTATCACAGCCTACAAATAAAAAAAAGAAAAAGCTCCAAAGAAAAATAAAGAAGGATTTCATAAGATCACTGTTTAATGTTTTTCTACCGCGCCATTTTAGTCAGAATAAAGCCTAGTATAGCCATTTAAAATCAAGGTTTACGTGGGCTAAAATGAATCTATGGTATCTTTGGGTTTCATAAAGATATGAAATGCAAGGATTCATTTTTATTTGTCCATCATTTTATTCACTAACTTTATAAAAAATGAAAAGATGAGAATTGTATATATTTTATTAGGGGCGCTTTTTTTATGGTCTATAGATGGTAACGCACAAGAGGCCAGGGTTTCTAAGAAAGAAGCTAGAATGATTGAACGCGGTTTAAAGCGTAAAGAGAAAAAGAAATCTAAGTTTAGAGAGCTTAATGAGTTTGGGATAGACATATATGCCACCAATGTCATTCAAGCCATTCGCAGGCATTTGGGTACTGCAAAAATTGAGGGCAATCAAGAGATTGTAATGCGAGACAGAATAGGATCTTTTTCAGATGGGCTGCCTCCATATGCCTTATGGGACGTAGATGGTAATTTAATTGGCAAGACCCCTCCTCCTGGTTTAGATCTATTGTCTATTAGAAAAGTAACTGTTTATAGAACGGTCTACGATATTCAGACTAATTATGGGTTGAATGGGGGTCAAGGGGTGATCAAAATAAACACTACCCTGACCATGCCGGATCCAGTTTCCACAGAAAATTAATCCAATTGCCTCAATATACTGAGGTATACCACTTGGTGCCTTTGGTATTTTTGGCCTGGGGTGTCTTTAGAACGCGCTTTCGCTACGGCTAAGAATTGCCATTGATCTATTTGGTAAGCCATTCCAGCTAGCCATGTATTTCTCCATGAATTAGAGGGGAGGGTAAAGGGGGAATTGTTTTCAAACAAACTACCAGAGAGATTGTAGTCCTGAAAATGATAGCGGTACTGAAGGCCAATATACGCTCCAAAACCCTCTTTTATAGGATAATGAAAAGCTTCTGAATAAAACACCATTGGATTAATTTGGCCCATATGAATGCCCCCACTAACGCTGGATTGGCTGCTATGGGTACCCCATTGACTTTGAATTTGAAATGAAAATTGACTCGCTTGCCCCAGGGAAAGGTAATGGGTGTACTGCCCTAGAAGCCCAATATGAACATTAGCAGGCTGTTGTCCCACCCAACTCAAGGGAGGTAATCCTAAAATATATTTGTGGTAGGTGTTCTGAAAAGGTTCGCTTAAGGAACCCGGACCGCTTATGCCAAGTTGGGCACTCCAACGAAATACCCCTTTATTTTTAAGGGTTCTAGACACGGCTCTTTCTAAAAAGAGGTAGCCACTAAAGGGATAATCCATACTAGTGGTAATGCTGTCATAGCGGCCAATAGGATTATAAATTTGTTGCCCTAAGGTCCAATGAATACGTTTTTTGATTGCTGGTTCTATTTTAAATAAATCTTCATTATTTAGGGGTTTTTCTCGGCCATTTTTGGTGGTTCCGTACTGAAGAAAAATCCCGCTAGAGTAATAGTAATCTTTACCAAAGAATAAGTCGTTGTCTATAGAGAGGCCTCCATAGCTTTGCCCCCAAAGAGTGCTGTAAAAAATCATGAAAAAAAGGAAGCTCCATCTCATAAACTTTCTGCTATGGACTGGGTTAAGAAATCTTGTTTTTCATGTGCTTTTTGGGCAAAGGATAGTAGGTTTTGTGCACGGTCTAGATTTTCATTGGGGTAGCTTACCTTATAATACAGGTTTCCTGCTAAAAAATCAGTGAGCGCCCTAAGACCGTGAAGGAAAGGCATATAAACGGCACCAAAAGGCAAACTGAGCCACTCCTTTTTAGTAAAAGCCTCTGGTCGCTCACACAACCCGCTTATAAAAGAAGCGGCGTGGGCTGTCTTGAATAGTACAGGCGTATTAAGATCGCCCTCAGCAGCTGTATTGGCCACCGTACGCAGGGCGTCTCCAAAATCATAATAGGCAAATCCTGGCATGAGGGTGTCTAAGTCTACCAAACAAATGCCTTTGTGCTGCTTTTCGTGGAAGAGCATATTGTTGAGTTTGGTGTCGTTATGGCACAATCTCATAGGAAGTTCCTTGGGGGTATTAAAGGCGAAATCTTGAAGCGTCTGTAGTATTTCTATGGTTTTTTGAGCGGCTTGTAGGGTGTTGGCATCGGCCTGGTCACAGGCCTGTTGAAACTGTTGCCACCGCAAATGAATGTCTTGAAATTGGGGAATGGGGGTCTTAAAAGACTGGGTGTTCAAGTGTTTTGAAATGTCGTGAAAATGACCCAATAGTCTCCCTGCTTCTTTAGCTATTTTCTTGTCTGGGGCAATGTCATAGGCCATGGCGTTTGGAATATAGGTTTGCATGCGCCATAAATGTCCCTGTTCATCCTTTGCAAAATAGGGCCCCTGAGTGGTTTTTAGATAAGTGGGTGCGGGAAGGCTGCTCCCTTGAATGGATTGTTGCCACTGGCCAATATTGAACATCAGGTCTTCACTGTTCTGGAATATTTGGGTGTTGAGACGCTGTAAAAAATAGGCCCGATCTGGAAAGCTAATTTTATAGCTGTCGTTGATCAGGCCTTGAGTGATGGGAAGCACCTCAAAGTCATTGCCATGAGGTAAAAAATGGCGAAGGATGTTCGCGATATTTTTAGGAGCTAAGCCTTCCATAATTTTGCCGGGTACAGTCCGGATTCATGTAAATTTTTTAAGGTCTCAATGGCGGCTGCTTTGTCTTGTGCATAGGTGAGTCCAAACCATTGACTTTTAGTAGGAATTACCCCTACGCTCACTTCTTTTGCTTCCAACTGTTCTGCCACAATGAAGGGTAGATATAATTCGCCTTTTTCTGGTGTGTCTCCAGATAAAAATGATTCAAAACGTTGGGTAATCGCTGGAAAAATAAAAGGGGTGCTCAACCAAAAATTCATACTCACTGGGGTCGTTAGTGGAAATTTTAATCCAGAATCCTCATCCGTGGCTTCATGGTCTCCAGAGGCGATTAACTTGGTGCGTTCTGTAATGTCATGTAAGGCGCCGTCTTTTACTTCACATACTCCTCTAGATACCGTGCCGTAATCTGAGAGGGTGTTTTTTAATTCATAGGCTACCAGTCCATAGGTGTGGTGATTGGGTAGGGCGTTTAAAAAAGCGCCAGCGTCTTTAAACGCCTCAGGTCCGTAATAGTCATCTGCATTGACCGTTGCAAATGGGGTTTTAATCACTTCTCTGGCAGTCCAAACCGCATGAGCCGTTCCCCAAGGTTTCTCTCTTTCTGGGGGCGCGGTAAAGCCTTCAGGGACATCTGAAATGGCCTGACCCAAAACAGTTAAGGCAATATTTTCTGGTAGTTTTTCAGAGAGGTAGGCGGTAATGTCTTCCGTATTGGCTGGTTTGGCAATCACTACTATGTGATTGAAACCAGCGGCTATAGCATTAAAAATGGTGTATTCTAGAAGGTATTCACCGTTTGGGCCTAAGCCGTCGAATTGTTTTAATCCTCCGTATCTGCTACCACTTCCGGCAGCCATTATAAGTAAAGTCATAGTTGCATTATAAAACGGCTACAAGATACTACATCCTACAGAAATTGTCTGTTTGGAAGCCTTTTTTATAAAAGATTTCCTTAATTTCAACTACAATTTACGAATCATCCACCCTAAAATTGCCCCATATGTCTAGTAGAAGATCCTTTATTCAGAAATCGGCCGCTTTTGGAGCTGCCTCAGTAGTGCTTCCTAATCTCGCTTTAGGCCAGTCTTTAGGAAAAGCAAAAAATAGTGCCAATGACAAATTACAGATTGGAATTATAGGGGTTGGGCTCCGGGGAACCAACCATTTGGAAAATGCCCTTAAAAGGCAAGATGTAGTTGTGACGGCTATTGCAGATATAGATCCTAACAGAATTGCCATAGCACAAAAAATTATGGCAGAAGCAGGGGCTAAAGCGCCTCTTATTTTTGGAAAAAACGAATTGGATTACCGGAATTTATTAGACCTAAAAACAGTAGACGCGGTGCTAATTGCCACTCCTTGGTTGTGGCACACCCGCATGAGTGTAGACGCTATGAAGGCGGGTAAGTTTGCGGGTGTTGAGGTGTCTGCAGCCAATACCATGGAAGAGTGCTGGGACCTGGTGAATACCCATGAACAAACGGGTACCCATCTCATGCTGTTGGAAAATGTCAATTACAGAAGGGATGTAATGGCTGTACTGAACATGGTTAAAGAAGGGGTTTTTGGAGAAATGTTGCACTACAGATGTGGGTACCAACACGATCTTAGAGCGGTAAAATTTAATGACGGAAAACAGCCTTATGGTGGGGGGGTAGAATTTGGCGAAAAGGCTATTTCAGAGGCCAAATGGCGCACCCAGCATTCTGTGACTAGAAATGCAGACGTATACCCTACCCATGGACTGGGGCCAATTGCCGCTATGGCCAATATCAATAGAGGCAATAGATTTGTGTCTATGTCTTCTCATGCCACTAAGGCGGTAGGGCTTCATAAATACATTGTAGACAAAGGTGGAGCAGACCATCCGAATGCTGCAGTGCGCTTTAAACAAGGAGATATTATTACCTCTACGCTGGAGACTGCTATGGGAGAAACGATTATCATTACCCATGATTGTAACTCCCCAAGACCTTATTCCTTAGGTTTTAGGGTTCAGGGGTCTAATGGCCTTTGGGAGAAAGATGGCGACAGAATATATATAGAGGGTCAATCTGAGCCCCATCGTTGGGACGCCTCTAAAGCCTGGTTGGAAAAGTACGACCATCCGCTTTGGAAAAAATACGGGGAATACGCAGAGGGTGCTGGTCATGGAGGGATGGACTTCTTTGTGTTGAACGCTTTTGTGGAAGCCGCTAAAGCCAATGTGGCTCCTCCTATAGATGCCTATGATGCTGCTGCTTGGAGTGCGGTAACACCGCTCTCTGAATTGTCTATTGAGAATAACGGTGCTGCCCAAGATTTTCCTGATTTCACTAGAGGGCAGTGGATTAAAAGAACGCCATATCCTTGGATTACAAATGCTTATTAATTAAGAAATACTAGGCTTATTTACCTTTTACTTCTTAATTTTGATCTGCTATGAAAAAAATATTGTTTGTTATACTGTGTATGGCAGTTACTGTTGTTTACAGTCAAGTTCAAGGAACCCTAAGCGGTAAAATTATTGAAGAAAATCAAAGTCCGCTTTTCGGGGCCTCTGTTGTTCTGGAAGGAACCTCTTTTGGAGCCATTACCGATGAAAATGGTCAGTATATCATTCCCAATATTCCCCCGGGTACCTATACGGTAAAAGTCAGTTATTTGGGCTTCAATGCTCAGACTGTTTTTAATTTTCAAATAAAATCAGCAGGAACCCCACCATTGAATTTTACCCTTCAAGAAGCTTCTGAATCTTTAGATGAGGTGGTGCTGGCATTAAGTCCTATTACAAGACCTAAAGAAACGCCCCTCTCTACACAATCCCTCTCCGCAGTTGAGATTGCCTCTTATCCGGGCTCCAATAATGATGTGGTTCAGGTGGCCCAAACACTGCCAGGAGTTTCTCCCTCAATTGGAGGCTTTAGAAATGATTTAATTATTAGGGGGGGAGCTCCCAATGAGGTGGTGTATTATTTAGATGGTATTGAGATTCCAAATATTAATCACTTTAGCACCCAAGGAAGTGCTGGAGGTCCTGTGGGAATGTTAAATGTGTCTTTCATTTCAGATGTACGGCTCTCGGCATCTGCCTTTGGGGCCCAGTACAACAACCCCTTGTCTGGGGTATTGCAATTCACTCAAAGAGATGTGAACCCCGAGGAATTTGCAGGAAATTTTAGACTAAGTGCCAGTGAAGCTGCATTAACACTTGAAACACCCCTCTCTGTCAATAAAGAAAATAGGACAGTAAAAACAGATGTGCTTTTCTCTGTTAGAAGGTCTTATTTACAGTTTTTATTTGAATTGATAGGATTGCCTATCAGACCTGATTATTGGGATTATCAATATAAGTTAAATCACAAAATTGACGCTTACAACAGCCTGAGTTTTGTGGGTCTTGGGAGTATAGATAAATTTACGGTAACCCTTCCAGAAGATCCCACTCCTGACCAACAAGCGACCTTTGATCAAGTACCTTTTATTAACCAAAACTCAAATACAGTAGGGGTTACATGGAAAAGGCGCTTTAAAGATCAGAGTGGTTATATGGAGATGAGTTTGAGTAACAATAGTCTCTGGAACACCTATAGTGAATACAATGACAATGCCAGCCAAACAGACCTTCGCTTTCAAAACGACGCTTTAGAGTCAGAAACAAAATTAAGATTGGCGGTGAATCGTTTTGCAAAGGGTTGGAAATGGAGTCATGGGTTTAATTTGCAAAGGGCCTTTTACGAGAACAGCACACTCAATACACTTGCAGGATTTAACTACAATGCCACTCTAGATTTTATTAATTATGGAGTTTTTACGCAAGGATCTAAAGATTTTTTTGAAGATCGATTGGCCCTCTCTTTTGGATTTAGAATGGATGGCGATACTTTTACAAAAGGATCTAATCTACTTAAAACCTTTTCTCCAAGGGTCTCTGCTTCTTACAGCTTGGCACCAAGCTGGAAGCTCAATGGGACCGCAGGAGTGTATTATAAAATTCCACCCTACACCATGTTGGGCTTTCAGAATCCCGCTCAGGAATTTATAAACCAAGACCTAGAGTACACACGTTCTACACACTTGGTCTTAGGGGTAGAAAAACTATTGTCTCCTGCTGCAAGGGTATCTTTAGAGGGCTTTTATAAATACTATTCAGATTACCCAGTTTCTTTAGAGGACGGGGTGTCTATGGCCAATAAAGGGGCTGGTTTTGAGGTCTTAGGAAACGAAGCTATTGCTTCTGTTGGTCAAGGTAAGGCTTATGGATTGGAATTGTTGTGGCAACAAAAACTCACTGATCGCTTTTTTGGTATTTTCTCTTATACTTATTTTTTCTCTGCTTTTTCAGGATTAGATCCAGAGGTTTTCCGACCTTCAGTTTGGGACAGTAGGCATTTGGCTTCTTTCACTACAGGCTATAAACTCCCTAGAAATTGGGAAGTGAGTGCCCGCAATAGATTTGCAGCAGCCACTCCATATGTCCCCACAGATGTGGCGCAAACGACTCAGGTGTACCCTCAAATTATTTTGGATTACGACCGTTTGGGGAGTGAGAAATTAGATCCATTTAACCAATTGGATATTAGAATAGACAAGAAGTGGTTTTATAAAAAAATGGCCCTGGATTTCTTTATTGAGGTACAGAATGTATTGGCTTATGCCAATCCGCAGCCTCCTTCTTATGGCCTGAATAGAGATGCATCTGGCATGCCGGTGAATCCTAGAAGTTTATTTCAAGTGCCTTTAGAAGATGGCTCAGTGATTCCAAGTTTTGGCATAGTCATTGATTTTTAGAAATAATAAACCACTTTTAAAAAAGCTTTGCTATATTTGCTGAGTTGTGTTGTGTCTTAACCAAGGTTAAGACCGTGTTGAGACAGCGAGGCTGTCCAACCAATGAAAGGCTTTCCAATTGGAAGGCTTTTTTTTATACCCAAAGTTGGTAGATAAAAATTCCAGCATACACCAAAGAGATACCAAACTTAATGAGTGTTCCTGTCAGAAAACCTAAAAAAGATCCCCAAGCTGCCCTCAGCGCATTTTTTTGACTTTTTTGTTGGCTAAGTTCTCCTAAGAAGGCGCCTAGAAAAGGCCATATTAATATTCCAAATGGACCGAGAATAGGGAAAAACACCGCTACAAAGAGTCCAATAATAGCACCCCACACCCCTCTTTTACTGCCGCCATATTTTTTAGTTCCTACAACAGGCAAGTAATAGTCTAACAAGGTAGCCAACAGTGCTATGGCTCCAGTGACCACAATAAACCACAGATCAAATGGCACTTCTTCCGTATTGTATAGCAACAACAATCCCAGCCAACTCAATGGAGGCCCGGGGATTACAGGAATAAAGCTTCCTATTATTCCTACCAAAATGCAAATGGCTCCTAGGGTGGTTAGTAATATATCCATATTTAATTTAGTCTTCTCTAAGTTACAATTTCTATCGTTTTATAAAAATGAGTTTTTTCCCCTACCTTTGGGTATGCGTAAGGTGTTTTACATTGGTTTCATCTGCTTGTTCTACAATTGTGCTTGGCTCACTCCAAAAGAAGAGCTCAAGGCCCAATATGTAGCAGATCAATTAAAAGAAATTGATTGGCAGTCTGTAGACCTCTACCCATTGTTTGAATCCTGTGAAGAAACTCTTTCAAAATCATTGCAAAAAGAATGTTTTGAAGCCGTTATAAAAGAGCAAATAGTCAGGGTTATTCAGCAAATGTACGATCAAGATAGCTTGTCTTTTTCAGGAACTTTTTCAATAGACTTTAAAGTAAATGCAACAGCAGATATTCACATTCAAAAAATTGAGGGATTTAAAGGGAGTATAAACGAACAAAAGTCTTTAGAAAAAAGGGTTCAAAAAGGAATAGCTTCTTTGCCTTTTTTGTCACCAGCGGTAAAACAAGGCATTCCAGTTGCCACTCGTTTTCAAATTCCAATTGAAATTCATTTAGATTAAATCCATTGGCAAAAGAGAGAATTATTTTAGGCATTGATCCAGGAACCACTATTATGGGTTTTGGCATTATTAAAGTGGTGGGGAATGAGATGTCATTTGTGCAGCTCAACGAGCTAATGCTTCAAAAATATTCAGATCCCTACACAAAACTCAAACTCATTTTCGAAAGGACCATCTCTTTAATAGATACTTATCACCCAGACGAAATTGCTATTGAAGCACCATTTTTTGGAAAAAATGTCCAATCTATGCTCAAGTTAGGAAGGGCTCAAGGCGTTGCCATGGCAGCTGGCTTGTCTAGGGAAATTCCCATTACGGAATACCTGCCCAAAAAAATTAAAATGGCCATTACTGGAAATGGAAATGCCTCTAAAGAGCAGGTCGCTAAAATGTTGCAAAGTTTATTACAATTAAAGACTTTGCCAAAAAATTTAGACAGCACAGATGGTTTGGCTGCTGCGGTCTGCCATTTCTATAATTCAGGTAAAGTGACCGGTGAAAAATCCTATTCAGGCTGGGCTTCCTTTGTCAGTCAAAATACAGAGCGAGTTAAAAAATAACAAAACTTTTCATGAGTGGTATTTATATTCACATCCCTTTTTGTAAACAAGCTTGTAGCTACTGTGACTTTCATTTTTCCACTAAAATGTCTTCTAAAGATAAAATGATTGACGCGCTATGCAAAGAATTGAAAATGCGAAAAGCCAGCTTTGCGAACGATCAGATAGCTTCCATATATTTTGGGGGAGGCACACCTTCTGTTTTAAGTCCTATTGAGATTGAACGACTCATAGAAACGGTCTATTTGCATTATCAAATTACCGCTACTCCAGAGATTACTTTAGAAGCCAATCCAGATGACCTTTCAGAGGAGTATATTAAGGCACTTGCGAAGACAAAATTAAATAGGCTGAGTATAGGGGTGCAATCCTTTCATCAAGAAGATTTATCATTCATGAATCGCGCCCATAATGCAGGACAGTCAAAAGAGGCTTTGCATTGGGTGCAAGAATATTTTGACAATTACTCTATAGACTTAATTTATGGGGTGCCTAGGGTAGGAATGGCCTCAGAAGAACAGGACCTTTTGTGGTCTGAGAATGTGAAAACTGCTTTGGGTTTTAGTCCCAATCACATTTCTGCCTATGCACTTACAGTAGAGCCTAAAACCCTTTTAGACCATCAGATTAAAACAGGCAAATTACCTCCATTAGATGAATCTCGCGCACATATGCAATTCAATGAATTAAGGCGATTACTAAAAGATGCTGCATATGATCATTATGAATTTTCAAATTTTTCAAAACAAGGCTTTCACGCTGTAAATAATTCAGCTTATTGGGAGGGCAAACCTTATATAGGTATTGGTCCTTCTGCTCATTCTTATGATGGGGAAAGTCGTTCTTGGAATTCAGCCAGCAACCCTTTGTATATTAAGGCAATTTCTGAAGGAACACGACCATTTGAAGTGGAATATTTGAGTGTATCTGAACGATACAATGAGTATATAATGACAGGCTTGAGAACATCGAAAGGAGTAGAATTAGCCAAAATTAGCGCTTTGTTTGGCCAAAAATATGCCTCCTATACACTTAGAGAGGCACAAAAAAAAATAGCAGAAGGTCATTTAGAATTAGTGCATGAAAGTGTTTTAAAGGTCACTCAGTCTGGTTTATTTTTCACAGATGGCATTGCAGCTCAATTATTTTATATCGATTAATATGAAAGCAATTATTACCGGGGCCACTGGTCAGAAAGAAATTGATTTGTCTGCTCCAATAGGCATTCATTTAAGCCTTCAACACAATCAGAGATTAGGCGCATGGTATGTAGCTCCGCCAAGTATTACACCGCATAGAGAAGGTGATTTTATAGGGAGTATTGAGGCAGGTGCTCCAGTGAATTTTAACGATATTTCTTTTAATCCTCATGCACATGGCACCCACACAGAATGTGTAGGCCATATTTTGTCTGGCGATTATAAGGTACTCAATGCTTTGAAAAAGAATTTTTTTGAAACATTACTCATTACTGTTGCACCTGAATTAATACAGGGAGATTTACAGATTACTAAAAGCCAACTCAAAGCGGCCATAGGAGAACATCAAGTTCCAGAGTCATTAGTGATCAGGACCCTACCCAATAGTACAGCCAAAATATCCCAAGAGTACAGTCACACTAATCCACCCTATTTAAGTCAAGAGACTGCTACTTATATCAGGGAGTTAGGCGTTCAGCATCTTTTGGTAGACCTTCCTTCAATTGACAAAGAAGAAGACCAAGGAGCGCTTAAAGCCCATAAGGCTTTTTGGAATGTAGGGGAATCTATTAGATTGGAGGCTACTATTACAGAGTTTATTTATGTGCCAAACACAGTTTTAGATGGCCCATATTTGCTGCAAATTGGCTTGGCTCCTTTTGTGAATGACGCAACACCAAGTACCGTATTTCTGTATGAGTTTAAAAACACTTTATAGATAAAACCGTGCGTTTAATCTGATTTTTATTTTTTTTTAACCGTAGCGGCTGATTAAAGCCTATTTTTAGATGAAATTCATTTTTATAAATGTTTTAGATGACCATTTTATTGATAGAAGACGACGCTGTAGAAATTCTTAAATTCAACAGGAGCTTGGTCAAATTAGGGGAGGCACACGAGCTAATCGAGGCACATAATGGGGAAATAGCCCTTGGCTTATTGGCTGAAAATAGTCAAATAGATTTAATACTATTAGACTTGAATATGCCAAAAATGAATGGCTTTGAGTTTCTTAAACAGCTTCGGGCGCATACCGATTTAAAATATATACCTACCGTGGTATTAACGACCTCTATCAATAGATCAGATTTAAAGCAAGCCTACTCCATTGGTGTGGCAGGATATTTGGTCAAGCCCCTAAAATATGATGATTATGTGCTAAAAATAGCCGCACTTTTGAATTATTGGAAACAAAATGAGCTCGTTTAAGGCCTCCAATAATTAAAAGAATCAATCATTTGGTGAAAAAACTGTTTCACATACAAAAAACAACAGTTTCACAACATTTTCACATGCCTTCTGAATAGAAGTCATATTTTAGATTTCCAAATCTTAAGGTATGAAAGGAATTATTTTTACGGAGTTTTTAGATATGGTGGAAGCGCAATTTGGCTTGGCCGTTGTAGATGAAATAATCACTAATTCAAATACCGTAAACAATGGCGTATACACTTCGGTAGGCACCTATGATTTTAATGAAATGGTGGCTCTTTTAGTGGCTTTAGGAGAAGTGGTTTCGAAGGATATTCAAGATTTATTATACACTTTTGGTTTGTATTTATTTCAAAGTTTAGACGAAGCACATCCTGAAATTATTAGAAATTATACAAGCCCAATGCCTTTAATAGCCGCTATTGAGGACCATATTCACGTGCATGTGAAGAAATTATATCCAGATGCAGATCTGCCTTCTTTTTTAATATTAGAAAAGTCTAAAAGCAAGCTTATTTTGGTTTACAGTTCTAAGAGAGGTCTTTATAGCTTAGCTCATGGACTTATTGTTAGTGCATTTAAGCATTATGGTCAGCAGGTAAGTGTATCTTACGATTTGCTTGAGACAGACGGCACTAAAGTCAAATTTACAGTAGAGGCTCATGTCTAAAAAAGAGGTTGAATTACTGCAAAGGGCGCTAGATAGACAAGTAAAAGCGAGAAAACAAGCAGAGAAATTATTAGAGACTAAATCCAAAGAGCTCTATGACACCCTACACTACTTAAGGGAAGACAACAACCGGCTTAACGGATTGCTCAAAGAAAAAACCTCTGAGTTAGAAGGGGTTTTTTTTAATATTCCAGACCCATACTTAG
>CAKZOR010000041.1 GCA_937136755.1 uncultured Flavobacteriaceae bacterium
GAAATAGCTATTGCCGTTTCTGACATGAAAGCCAGAGGAGAAAAAGTACCACATTTGGCTGCAGTTATTGTAGGAAATGACGGAGCTTCATTAACTTACGTAGGGAGTAAGGTAAGGTCTTGTGAGCGAGTTGGTTTTGAATCTACACTACTGAGATTGCCCTCTACTACTTCTGAATTAGAGCTCTTAAAGGAGATTAAAAAACTCAATGAAAATCCAGAAATTGATGGTTTTATTGTACAACTCCCTCTACCTGAGCAGATAGATACCCAGTCTGTATTAATGGCTATTGATCCAGATAAGGACGTAGACGGTTTTCATCCTATGAATTTCGGAAAAATGGCCTTAGATATGAGTACATTTATTCCCGCTACGCCATTTGGAATTCTGGAGCTTTTAGAAAGATACCAAGTAGACACCAAAGGGAAGCATACTGTGGTGATAGGGAGAAGCCATATTGTGGGAAGACCTATGAGTATTCTCATGGGAAGAAAGGGGTGGCCGGGAAATTCTACCGTTACCTTAACCCACAGCCATACTAAAAACATCACTCAGATTATTTCTCAGGCAGATATTGTGATTTCTGCCTTAGGGGTACCTAATTTCTTAAAAGCAGAAATGGTTAAAGAGGGTGCTGTAGTAATCGATGTAGGGATCACTAGAGTAGCAGACGAGAGTTTAGAAAAAGGCTATTATATTACTGGAGACGTAGATTTTGAGAATGTGTCTAAAAAGGCTTCTCACATTACTCCAGTTCCTGGAGGAGTAGGTCCTATGACTATTGCCATGCTTTTAAAAAACACCTTGTTGGCCAGAGAGCGCCATAGAGCAAGAAAGTAAAAAAAGGCCGCCCATTGGGCGGCCTTTTTTTTTACTTCGCAAACAATTGATCCATGTCTTTAAAGGCTTTAAATTCTAGTGCATTTCCAGCAGGATCTAGAAAAAACATCGTGGCTTGTTCCCCCACCATGCCTTTGAAACGTATGTAAGGTTCAATGACAAACGAGACGCCCTTTGTTTTTAATCCGGCTGCAAAGGATTCAAAAGTATCCCAAGGGAGTACCACGCCATAATGAGGCACGGGAACATTTTTCCCATCTACTGCATTGGTGTGTAAGTCGTGGTCTGGACTTTTTTCTTTGTAGTGAATCACTAACTGGTGTCCAAATAAGTTGAAATCTACCCAGTGATCACTGCTTCTGCCTTCCTCGCAATCTAATATCTCTCTGTAAAAACTTCGACATTCTTCTAGATTGTGTACCGGGATGGCAATATGAAATGGTGTTACTTTTTGTTCCATAATATTAAAGTTTAAGAGGCTTCTAAAAATGAAATGATCTGATCGTTTACCTGATCTTGGTGAAGGGAATGTCCTAGACCTTCTGTAGTAATAAGCGCTGCATTGGTCCAATTTCTATGAATATCTACAGCTGCTTGGTAAGGGGCTATTCTGTCTTCTAGATCGTGGACAATTAAGCCTTTTTTGTCAACAGATTTAATGAGTTGGGCCATAGAGAATTCGGCTATTCCAAAAGAGAATCGCTCCCTAAAATAGCGGTCTAATCCTTCTAATACCCGTCCATTAAAACCCACTAGTTTTTGATAGTTGTTCATAATGTCTTCTAAGTCAGATGGCGCACCTAGGCTCACCACTTTCTCCACAGAGGCTTGAGGAGATTTATACTGACTGTACAATAAGGCAAGACCTCCTATAGAATGACCTATGACATATTTGGGTTGGTATTTTTTGATCAGTTCACTGGTACATGCTTCATAAATGGGGACATGTAAATGCGCCCCTGAAGAGGCTCCATGTCCAGGAGCGTCAAAACTAATGATATGAAATCCTTTGGCTTGAAGTTTTTCAATGAGGTTTCTCCACCTAAAAGCATTGCTTTCCCAACCATGGCAAAGCAATACAGTGGGTCCTTCACTTTCTTTCCAATGGTAGGTTTGAATATGGTGGGCTGCCACAGAAACCATTTCTTTGTCAAATTGGTTGAGGTAGTCCTTTTGATGGGCTTGTAATTTTCCTTTTCTAGGCGTGCAAAATAATTCAAAGGCCTTTACAGCTGCTTTCTTCTTAGAAAAAAGCGCGATAAAATTAAAGTATCTGCCGTAGGCAAGGGCTAGTATTTTTAAAGCTTTAGCACTCATATTAACGCTGCCAGCTAATCATTAGATTTTTAATAGGGGCTTCTTGAGGAATTTGAATAGCGTCCAAAGTTTCAATGTTTCCATATCTTAAATCCTCAGGAAGTTCTTTCCTGTCTATAGTTACATACACTTCTGATCCTTTAAAAGAAACAATTACACTGCTAAAAGTGGTTTGGATATTATCTATGGAATAGGCATTTGAGACTTCTTTAAAAGTGCTTTCTAAACCAATTCCTTTATCTGTTTTATAACGTTTGTCTAACACCCTAATACTTCCTATAACAGAGATAGAATCCTGAACAGGATTTAAATGAAGTAATGGCGCTCCTCCTTTTTCAAACACACTAATTCTAGATCCGATAAGGCCATTGGAAATAGCGATAGAATCTCCCACTATGGAGTCATTTGCAAAAATAGCATACAAGTCTTTTATAGCGTCTGCTTTGTGAAATTTGCCCACCTTTCCTTCAGAAATGGTGAAAGGATCATTTTTAGAGGAACAACCTACAATGGTTAAACCAATAACTGCAAAAAAGAGAACATATTTATTCATGAAAGAAGGCATTTAATTAGATAAAATAGTCCTGTAAAAGTAATCTAATTCTAATATCTTTGCGGCATGAAAGAGCAGGATATTTTAAGTGCGGTGAACAAGGGCATTTATTTGCCTTTAATGGAGGCGTTTTACACGATTCAAGGAGAGGGCTACCACAAAGGTACTGCCGCCTATTTTATTAGGGTTGGCGGTTGTGATGTGGGCTGTCATTGGTGTGACGTAAAGGAGAGTTGGGACGCTGAAAAGCATCCGCCTACGGCGATAGAAAAAATTATCCAAGACGCGAGTCCTTACAAAACCATTGTCATTACTGGAGGAGAGCCACTTACTTGGGATATGGGACCTGTGACAGCTGGCTTAAAAAAAGTGGGTTTACAAACCCATATTGAGACCTCAGGTGCCTACGAACTAACAGGGGAGTGGGATTGGATTTGTCTTTCTCCCAAGAAAAATAAATTGCCTTTAGCACCTATTTACAAAGATGCCCATGAACTCAAAGTGATTGTTTTTAACAAGCATGATTTAGAATTTGCCCAAGAGCAGGCCGCAAAGGTAGGGCCTAATTGTCACTTGTATTTACAGCCTGAATGGAGCGTGAAAGACAAGGTAGTTCCTATGATTGTAGATTTTGTCATGGCCAATCCAGCCTGGAAAGTGTCCTTGCAAACCCATAAATACCTCAATATTCCTTAATCCTTTATAAGCTGAGCTTGGCCAGATAATTATCCTGCGGACCTTCCATCACAAGGGCTGTTTTAAATCCGTGGTATTGCGCTGCTCTGGCTAAGGTATTGTAGTCCAAATAGAGCCACGGAAACTCTGTGGTTGTTTGGTCTTTATAATGCATGGTAAAGCGAAGTTCTCCGTAATAATCCACCTGGTCTGGAACCCAGTAACCACCGTCTTCTTCATCGGATTCAAACATATAGAGAATGTCTGTTCCCTCCACTAGGATTTGTCCGTTAGGGTTTAAAAGCTTTTTAAGCTGCTCTAAAAATGGGCCCAAGCCTTTTAATGTCCCAGCCAGTCCTGTACCATTCATAAGGAGCAGTACAGTGTCGTATTTGAGCTTGTGATTAAATAAATTTTCACAAAATACGTTTTTAATTCCCCTCAATCTACATACCTCTGCAGCGCCTTTTGAGATATCTAAGGCGGTTACCGCTTTGTTTTTTTCTTGGAGATACATCGAATGACTTCCTGCGCCAGCGCCTAAATCTAAAATGCTGCCTTTGCAAAGCGACAAGGCTTTTTGTTCTAAGACAGGCATTTGTTTGTAGTCTCTAAAAAGGTACTCCAAAGGAATTTCATCGCTGTCTTCTAGATTGGAGTAAGTCAAAATATTTTCTGTGGCTATTCCGTTCCAATAATCTAATAAGGCGTTTCCAAAAACATCCATGGGCTTAAAATTTTTTGAGCGCTACAAATGTCTTATTTTTAACCCAAATGATCACGACTAATTTCACAAAGGCATTCTTTTTCTACCTATGGATGAATTTTTAAAAAAATTACCTAAACTAGCCAAGGAGTCTTCTAAAGAGACCGCTGCTTATTTTGCCAAACTCAAAAAGAAGCCACCCAAGCAGTTGGATTATCTCATGCAAGATCTTCATGACACTGTTTTTGACACGGTAGATTGCTTGAGTTGTGCCAATTGTTGTAAGACTACAGGGCCCCTTTTTACCCGCGCAGATATTGATCGAATAGCCAAGCACCTAAAGATGAAATCTGCTCAGTTAATTTACCAAGCTTCAGATGTTTTCTTATTAAGATATTACGAGCTTGAGACAATGAACTTTTGTTTGCTAAATCCGGCACACTTACCATAGGGATACTGTTTATGTTTATTACTAAATAAACCTTTCTCCCGGGTTTAACCATCATTCCAGGTGCTGGATTTTGATTAATTACAGCCAGCTTTTCAACACCATCCTTGTATACAGTGTCAGTCACTTCTCCTTCTAAACCAATATTTTCTAGGTATTTGAGTGCATCATTTGAATCTTTACCACTTAAATCTGTTACCTCTATTAAATCACTATCATGATTTGTATAAATTTTCAAATACCACAAAACACCCAGTCCTATCAGGATAGAAATGGAACATATCAAACCAAAATGAATCAAAATTTTTTTCATTTACGTATCTATATTGATGTTACCAAATATTATCACGCAATATACAAGCAAAGAGGCAGTTTAGTTAAAAAATCAATCTTAAGTGAATTATTTTTTTTCAAGAAGTTTGAGTACAGTCCAAGCAGCCTCTTCTCCTTTGTGACCATGTGAGCCTCCAGCTCTTTCAATGGCTTGTTGTTGATTTTTAGTTGTCAAAACTCCAAAACCGATAGGTATGTTGTGGGTAATGG
>CAKZOR010000042.1 GCA_937136755.1 uncultured Flavobacteriaceae bacterium
AACCTAATATAATGTAAAAACCTGCCAAATCCTAAATATATCTCAATCTTGTATTCTAAAGCATTTTCCCGCTAATCTTGTTGTGTAAGTGCACGGCGGCGCTGTCAGACAAACTCGCTACGTAGGTGGCAGCGGCCATGAGCAGTTCGTAGGTCTCTGTACTGTCTGTTTGGTGCATGGGTGGAACGAGTTTGAGGATCAGGGCGTCGTAAGGGCCGGAACGGTCCTGGGCTTTGGCTACAAAGGCCGTGCATATCACCTCCAATAGATCTGCTATAATCTTATACCCAGCCACCTCTTTCTCAATGACCTCAGGGGCCTGATACACCTTTTGAACAGACAGACTAATAATGTCTTCTATCTGGGCTTTGTAGGGGCTTTTATCTAGTAGGGCACAGTCAAAAGTACCCGTTAAAATAGCGTCTTCATGGGCCATAAAAACCTGGGCCGCATCTGTGATAAGGGTATTAATGGCCAGGGCGCGCAAATAACTCAGTCGGTCTTCCCTATGGGCCATGGCGTGGTAGGTCTTGGTATTAATATGGTCTTTGACCAATTTTATGAGGTACTCCAAGGCGTAATCTTCTGAGATAAGCCCTAGGTTAATGCCGTCTTCAAAATCAATGATGGTATAGCAAATGTCGTCTGCCGCTTCCACCAAAAAGGTGAGCGGATGCCGCGCATAGCCCTCAGGACGTTTTGCCAATCCCAGCTCGGCAGCCATGTCTTGGAACAAGGCTTCTTGGCCTTCAAAATAGCCGTATTTCTTGTCTGCAATATGTGTAGAGGGTTTCTTAGGCAGGGCCTTTTTAGGGTATTTGGTAAAAGCGCCTAGGGTGGCATAGGAAAGCCTTAATCCTCCCGGAACTCCAGCTCTAGTGGCATTTAAAATTCTAAATCCATTGGCGTTTCCTTCAAAATCCAAGAGCTCTTGTTTTTGAAGCGGGCTCAAATTAGCCGCGAATTCCGCCCCTTTGCCCTGGCTAAAAAAAGTCCCTATGGCTTTTTCTCCAGAATGACCAAAAGGAGGGTTTCCTATGTCGTGGGCCAAAGCCGCAGCGGCCACGATGGCCCCAAAATCGGTGGCCAAATAACCATGTGCAGCACCGAGCTCCGGATGACGCTCCAAAAGCTGTTTACCCACCATCCTACCCAGACTGCGTCCCACCACAGAGACTTCCAAGGAGTGGGTAAGCCTGGTGTGTACAAAATCTGTATTAGAGAGCGGAATGACCTGGGTTTTGTCCTGTAAGCTTCTAAAAGGGGTAGAGAATAAAATACGGTCGTAGTCTACCTCAAAGCCCAAACGGGTAGGGTCTTGTTCCTTTCTAAGTCGTTTGAGGCGGTCTCCCTGGCGCTTGAGGGAAAGCAAATCTGGCCATTGCATCATAAGGGGTCATTTTAGGCCCAAGATACTACTTCTGTGCTACCTATAAAAATTCATTTCGTCCATGTATTTCCAAACGGCTGGAGGTAATAATGGACGCACATTCTTCCCGGCTTTATGGGCCTTTCTAATGTAGGAAGAGGAGATTTCTACCACCGGCGCATTGACCAACACCAAATGAGGGTGCTGGGCCACCTCAGGCTTGGGTTGCTTTATGGCGGGTCGCTCTTCTGGCATTCTCGGATACACATAAATCTTGTGTCCCTGAAGCAATTCCTCGTAATTGTACCACTTGTGAAAAGATTTTAGATGGTCCTGACCCATAATAAGGGAAAATTGGGTCTCTGGGTGTTTTTCTTTTAAATGGGCCACACTAAGGGCGGTATATTGAGGGGCGGGCAATCCAAATTCTACCGTAGAGGATTTTAACTTAGGATAGTCTTCAATGGCCTCTTCCACCATAGCCAAGCGGTGGTGGTTGTCTAATAAACGCTGTTTTTGTTTAAAAGGACTCTGGGGAGTAATCACAAACCACACTTCTTCTAAAGCGGTCTCTTCTACCAAGTAATTGGCCAAAATGAGATGGCCCTGATGCACCGGGTTAAAACTGCCAAAAAAAAGTCCTATTTGTTTCATGAATTCACAAAATCTCCCACTAATTTCTCGGCTTCTTCCAAAGCCACTTCTAAATCGTAGTTTTTAATCACTACGTCAAATTGAGGGGCGGTAGCCAATTCCACAGAGGCTTTGGCTATGCGCATATTAATCTTGTCGTCTGTTTCTGTACTGCGCTTCTTGAGCCTAATTTTTAATTCATCAATACTCGGTGGTTTTACAAAAACCGCCAAAGTTTGTGTTGGAAATTTCTTTTTAATACGCAGACCTCCAGCCACATCAATGTCAAAAATAACGTTCTTACCCAAAGCCCAAAGACGTTCTACTTCAGATTTTAGGGTGCCGTAAAAGTTGTCTCTATACACCTCTTCCCACTCGAGAAAATCTTCGTTTTTAATGTGGTTTTTAAACTCAGACACCGACATAAAATAATAGTGTTCGCCCTGTTTTTCTTTACCCCTTCTGGGTCTAGAAGTGGCCGACACCGAAAAGGCCAAGTTTAATTCTGGCTTTCCCAATAAGTGCCGAACAATGGTGGTTTTCCCACTGCCTGAAGGCGCTGAAAAGATGAGTAATTTTCCCGAATTCATTACAAAGCGTTTAAGAGTTGTTCTTTAATTTTTTCTAATTCGTCTTTCATCTGAACCACCAATTGCTGCATGGGGGCAAAGTTGGCTTTGGAGCCTAAGGTATTAATCTCACGACCTATTTCCTGGGCAATAAAACCCAATTTTTTTCCTTGGCTCTGGGCCGCTGAAAGGGTTTCCATAAAGTAATCCAGATGGCCGGCCAAACGCACCTTCTCTTCTGTAATGTCGTACTTTTCTATATAATAGATCAGTTCCTGCTCTAAACGATTTTGATCTATGGGCGCCGTAATGTCTGAAAGGGCTTTTTCCAATCTGGGTTTAATTCCCCCCATACGATCTGAATCCATCCCAATAACGTCTTGTAGTAACTGACGAATATTGGCAATTCTCAAGGAAAATTCCTCTGAAAGTAGGGCCCCTTCATCTACACGGCTTTGATCCATTGCAAGCAAAGTCTCCTCTAAAAGGGCATTAATAGCCTCCAATTCTGCAGGATCAATCTCCTCTTTTTGAACCGATAAAGTGTCTGGTAATTTTAAAGACAAGGCCAATAACTGGTCTGGCGTAGCGGGCGCAATGGCTCCTAACTGCGCCATATAAGCCTGCACCACATCTTGGTTAATCACTGCGGCAGCAGTACCTCCTGTCTGTTCTATAAAGAGACCAAAGTCTATTTTACCCCTTTCTAAAGTAGCAGACACGCGCTTTCTAAAAGAAAGCTCGTGTTCTCTATAGCTACTTGGAATTCTTATATTGAGGTCTAAGCCTTTAGAATTTAAAGACTTAATTTCTAGGCTTATTTTTTTGTCAGAAAGCTGTAATACACGCTTCCCATATCCGGTCATGGACTTAATCATAATCTTGAATTAAGTCTCAAAGGTACGGATTCAACTGGAAAACTAATCTAATTTTCTAAGCCAGATATTTCTGAAGCGCACCCTGGAATTGTCTCCGTGGTCTTGAAGCGCTATAGGTGCATTCCCATGAGCCTCATTGGTGGGCCAGCCAATATATTGGATAATACCTTCTATGGTCACATGATCTTGAATCAATACACCGTTGTGAAAAACCGTTAGGGTACCAGAAGCTGTTTTTTGTCCTTTTTCGTTAAACTCAGGTGCATGAAAGACTATGTCATAGGCATTCCACTCCCCAGTTGGCGCAGAAGCCATAGCTAAGGGTACTTTTTGCTTGTACAACGCACCTACTTGACCATTCACATAGGTAGGGTTGTCGTTATTGTCTAAAATTTGAACCTCATAACGCTGTTGTATAAACACCCCTGAATTAGAGCGGCTTTGATTTTCTCCTATGATTTCTTCTGGAGAAGCCCATTCCAAATGCAGCTGAATACTGCCAAAATTTTCTTTGGTTTGGATATTTCCAGTTCTATTGGCTACCGTCATAGAGCCATCTCCATTGAGGGTCCATTTGGCTGCCGTAGAATCTTGGGCCATATACCAGGCATCTAAGTTGGTGCCGTCAAAAAGCACTATGGCGTCTGAAGGTGCACTACTAAATCCAGTCGCTGGAGTTCCTGGAAGTACTTTGGGTGGCACTGGCTCATATATTTCAGTGGCTTCAGGAGTGGTGGGTTCTGGCCCTTCTCTCACTATCTCTGGAACTATTCCATTGTCTTCAGGACATGGGGGAACTGTAGGCCCACAACTTACCAGAAAAAGGATGCTTGCGGCCGTATAATATAAATACTTCATTACAATTGTCTTATTTTAATATTTCTATACGCTACTATGTCTCCATGATCTTGAACCCCTAATTTTCCGTTCCAGCTGCTTCCAAAAGCTTCCCAGTTGGCAAATTTTGATTGGGCTTTCATAGCGTCCCATTCTGGACCATGTACGGGAAATCTAGTTACTTCCTGACCGTTCATCATCACGTAACCCTCATTGGTTTTGTGGTTAATATGAATGAGGTAGTGGTTCCACTCCCCTGCTTTATTGGCCTCTGCAGAAGGTGCAATCATGTCGTACAAAGCCCCTGCTTTATGCGTTCCTTCTCCTACAAAAGAGTCTGGGTGACGCTCATTGTCTAGTACCTGAATTTCAGGACCCGAAAGATAGGGCTCAGACATAGCGGGATCTTCTACTACCCCCCAGAAAATTCCTGAATTTCCACCTTCTGAAATTTTCCATTCAATAGACAATTCAAAATTTTCATAAGAGGCATCTGTGACTATATTGAGGTTTTCACCTTCTTTTTTCTCCCTCGGATAAAACACCATAGCGCCGTCTTCTATCTTCCAAGCATCTGGTACTTCACTGCCATTGTAAGCATGCCAGCCGGAAAAATCTTCTCCATTAAACAAAGTGGTCCATGCTTGTTGTTCTTGCATTTCTGTTCCTAGTGAAACCATTTCTGGCTCCGCCGATGCTGCTTCCTTTGGGGTATTTTTACAAGCGGTAAGTCCAATGGCTACCGCCATGATAGTGATGACTTTTTTCATAATAAAAGGGTTTTAAATGAATTTATATGTGTTGGTTGGTATTGGATTTTCACCCAATATTAGAGGCCTAAAATTTGTCTTAACTGTGCTTGGTCTGTATCAGCCCCAGCAAAATCGTCAAAAGTTTTTTGGGTGGCTTCAATAATGTGGTCTGCAATGAATTTGGCGCCCTCTCTGGCACCTTGCTCAGGAGATTTAATCACGCATTCCCATTCCATCACTGCCCAAACATCACAGCCGTATTGGGTGAGTTTAGAGAAAATAGTCTTAAAATCTATTTGTCCATCTCCAAGAGAACGGTAGCGCCCTGCGCGGTCCTGCCAGTCGTTGTATCCGCCAAAGGCGCCTTTCTTCCCAGTGGGGTTAAACTCAGAATCCTTTACATGAAAGGCCTTAATAAATTCGTGGTAGTGGTCTATGTAAGTGATATAATCTAATTGCTGTAACACAAAATGGCTTGGATCATACAAGATATTCACCCTTTTGTGGTTTCCGGTAGCGGCTAAAAATCGCTCGAAGGTGTCGCCGTCGTGTAGGTCTTCTCCTGGGTGAATTTCATAACAAACATCGACCCCTTGGGCGTCAAAATGGTTTAAAATAGGCAACCATCTTTTGGCCAATTCTTCAAAGCCCATTTCTACCAGTCCTTTAGGGCGCTGTGGCCAGGGGTGCATGGTATGCCAAAGCAATGCCCCTGAAAAGGTGGCGTGGGCGTTTAGGCCCAAATGCTTGGAGGCTGTAGCCGCTTTTTTAACGGTGTCAATAGCCCAGTCGGTACGGGCTTTTGGATTGCCGTGAACGGCCTTAGGCGCAAAGGCGTCAAACATACTGTCGTATGCTGGATTTACTGCCACCAACTGTCCTTGAAGGTGGGTAGAGAGTTCTGTGATCTCTAAACCGTAACTGTTAATAGTGCCCTTGAGGGTGTCACAGTAGTCTTTGGAGCTCGCGGCCAAATCCAAGTCTATGAGGAAAGACTCCCAGGTGGGAATCTGTATGCCTTTATACCCCAAATCTGCGGCCCATTGACAAATACCTTCCAGGCTGTTAAAAGGAGGTTTACTATCTACAAATTGGGCCAAAAATACTGCTGGTCCTTTGATCGTTTTCATATGCTGCTACTTTTTTATTTTTTATTGGTCTAAAGAGACCCATACATTTCCTGCTTTATGAGAGGCTACAGCGCTTTCTATAAAATTGAGACCGCGTATTCCGTCTACAACCGTAGGATACTCTCCTGAATCTGGATGTTGATTTCTAATGGCTCTGGCCACCCCTAAATATATATTGGCCATTGAATCAAAAATGCCCTCTGGGTGTCCTGGAGGAAGCTTGGTACCTCCCAAAGACAATTCGCTGTTATAGGCATGTCCTGGGGTGTAAATCTGCAACGGCTCATGGTCTGAAAATACTTTTAATACATTGGGGCTTTCCTGTTCCCAACGCAGTCCTTTTTTGTCTCCATAAATGGCAATGGCCAATCCGTTTTCTTCTCCGGTGGCAATCTGACTGGCACGCAAAATACCTTTGACCCCATTCTCCATTTTTAAGAATATATTTCCATCAATATCCATCTGATTGTCTTCATACAAATAATTTAGATCTGCTAATAAGGCCGCAATTCTGAGCCCTGTGGTATATTCGACCATATTAAAGGCGTGGGTCCCAATGTCTCCCATACAACAAGAAATTCCCGCTTTACTTGCGTCCAATCTCCAAGTACTGCTGCGCTTTTCTTTGTCGTGAATGATAGGGTTAATCCAACCTTGGTAGTAGCGAACATCTATTTTTTGAATATTTCCTAATGCACCGCTTTTGACCATCTCACGCATCTGGCGCACCATAGGGTAACCTGTGTAAGTATGTGTAAGTCCAAAAACCAGTCCTTTTTCTGCCTGAAGGGCACCGAGAATCTTAGCCTCTTCATAGGTGTTGGTCATGGGCTTTTCACAGATCACGTGAAAGCCGTTCTCCATGAGTTTTTTGGCCATGGGGAAATGTAAAAAATTGGGGGTTAGAATGGAACACACCTGAATACGCTCTGCTGCAGGAAGCTTTAATTCTTCTGCTATAAGCGTATCAAAATCTTTGTAAATTCTGTTGGTGGGTAATCCTATTTGTTTGGCAAAACCAATGTTTTGTTCCCAGTCTGGGTTAAAAACACCCCCAACGATCTCATAATTGTCATTGATAAAAGAAGCTACTCTGTGGAGTACCCCAATCAGTGAGTCTCCACCACCTCCTAAAATTCCTAATCTAATTTTTTGCATGCTATTTTGTACGGTTTAAAAAGGTGCTCCCTGTGTAAACAAAGGGAGGACCGTCTTATGATTTGTATTCTATTTTTTCATTTTTAAAGAACAGCGCGAAAAGACCCATCACTACAAGAGCAAAGGCTGCTGGTAGTAGCCAAATGTTGGTCCAGTCATGGCTGCCGTCTGCCAGTAAATAGGCATCTGAGATTTGTCCAGCTACCCAAAAGCCCATGAGCATTCCCACACCATAAGTAGCTAGGGTAATGAGGCCTTGAGCGGCAGATTTGTATTTTTCTCCAGCCTTAGTATCTGTGTAAATCTGTCCGGATACAAAGAAAAAGTCGTAACAAATTCCGTGTAGGGCAATACCAACAATAAGCATAAATGCCCCTTCCCCAGCGTTTCCGTAGGCGAATAAAATATAACGCAGCGTCCAAGCCAACATTCCAGCTAAGATGGTTTTCTTAAAGCCAAATTTCTTAAAGAACAAAGGTAACAACAACATAAAAAGCACCTCTGAGGCCTGCCCTATGGTCATTTTACCTGTGGGATTGGCCACCCCTATTTCAGATAGAAATGGGTTGGCGTTCTGGTAATAAAAAGCCAGTGGAATACAGATCAGTACTGAGGCAATAAAGAACATCAGAAAGTTTCGGTCTCCCAATAACTTCAGGGCGTCAAAACCTAAAATAGAGGCAATAGACTGCTTTTCTCCATCTTTTGCTTGTGGCGGTGTAGCAGGAAGGGTAAAGCTAAATAAACCCAATACTGCAGAGGCAATGGCCACCATTAAGAAGGTATTTTTAAGCATTCCAGCATTGGCATTTGCCTGAGCATCCCAAGCCAACCAGCTAATTAACAATCCTGCGACAATCCATCCGATGGTCCCAAAAACTCGGACCAGAGAAAATTCTTTTGCAGGATCTTTCATCTGCTTAAAGGAAATAGAATTCACCAAAGCCAAAGTAGGCATATAGGCAATCATATAACCCAATACATAAGGATAGAAAGCGGCAAAATCTGTAGCCCCATACATTTGGTACATTAAAAATGCGCCTATTAAATGTAAGACCCCTAGGATACGCTCCGCATTAAAGTACCTGTCTGCGATAAGTCCAATAATAAAAGGCGCAATAATAGCCCCCCAAGACTGCGTAGAAAAGGCCATGGCAGACTCTGCTCCTGTAGCGTTTAGGTTCTTGGCCAAAAAGGTCCCTAGGGTCACAAACCACCCGCCCCAGATAAAAAATTCCAGGAACATCATGGTGGAAAGCTGTATTTTAATAGTCGTTTTCATGTGTATTTATTTAGTGAGATATTGTGTTAAGCTTGGTTAACAAGCATATAATTAACGTTTGTTTGGGTTATTGGCTGAAATTACTACAGCGATATTATTTAACTGTTATTACTGTAGCGAAATAAGTAGGTCTCTGGTTGCTATAATGCCCGCCTCCTCTGAAAGGGCAGAACCTTCGTATTCCACACCCACAAAGCCATTGTAACCAGCGTCTTTTACGAGCTTCATGATTCTAGGATAATCTGAGTGAATTTCTTGACCCTCTGGGCCAAAGTCGTGCGACTTGGCGCTTACGGCTTTGGCATAAGGCATCATTTCTTCAATCCCTTTGTAGCGGTCGTATTCTTCTAAACAGGTGCGTCCGCTGGCCCCCCACTCTGCAGTAATACAGAAGTTTCCAAAGTCTGGTAAAGTACCTGCATTGGTCATATTTACGGCTTCCATGACCTGAACCAATAGTCCTGCATTGGAAGAAAGTCCTCCGTGATTTTCCACTATCACATTGATATTTTTAGTGGCGGCATATGTAGCTAATTTACTTAAACCGTCTGTAGCGGCTGGTATCCATACCGCTGGATCATTAGATCCGGCTAAATTCACACGCACTGAATGGCATCCTAGGGCTGCAGCTGCGTCTACCCATTTGTAGTGATTTTCTACTGCTGCTTGTCTTTCTTCAGCGTCTGTAGTGGCTAAATTGCCTTGACCATCTATCATGATCAATAGGTTTTGCAAACCGTATTTCTCACTTTCTGCTAAAGACTTGGCCACAAAATTGGCCATAGCCTCAGGACCGTAATTAGACGGCTGTAATTCTTTATTGTAGAGTTGGCTCACATACTCTAAGCCTTCAAATCCCCAAGCGTGGGCTTTCTCTGCAAAAGCATAGGGGTCTAATCCCTCTTCATTGATCATCTTATGTATGGACCATTGGGCCAAAGAAAGTTTGAAATTTTTAGAAGGGGCAGTCGCCACTGTTTCGGATGCAGCCGCTTGCTTTGTTTTCTCCTTACAAGAAATACTGCTCAAGGCAAAAACCAAAGCTAAAGACAATGACAAAGTAAATCTAAGGGATAAGTTTTTAAAAATCATATAGTTGGATTTAATCATTTGGTGGGGTTTATATGTAAATCCCTGAAAACTACAACGTTTTCGTTTGTAATAATCTGAAATTAATGCGAATAAATGTAAAAAATTAATTCTATATTTAGTCACATTTTTAACAAACAATCACCAATTATGAGCACCTTATCTAATAATGATTCCAATGAAATGTACGACGCAATTGTCGTAGGAACTGGAATAAGCGGTGGCTGGGCAGCCAAAGAATTGTGTGAAAATGGCCTTAAAACCCTTGTGTTAGAGCGCGGGCGTATGGTTACACACATTAAGGATTATCCAACGGCTAATTTAGACCCTTGGGATATGCCAAATAATGGAGACCTTACTCCAGAACAAAAATCGAGACAAGAAAAACAGGCTAGAACGGGTTATACCGTGCGTGCAGAAAGCAGCCACTGGTTTGTAGACGACGTTACACACCCATACAATGAAACCAAGCGTTTTGACTGGATGCGTGGCTACCACGTTGGGGGACGTTCTATTATGTGGGGCCGTCACTCTTACCGTTGGAGTGATCTAGACTTTGAAGCCAACGCCAAAGATGGTGTTGCAGTGGACTGGCCAGTGAGATATAAGGACATTGCCCCATGGTATGACCGTGTAGAAGAATATATAGGTGTCAGTGGGGAAAACTTAGGACTTTCCCAATTACCTGACGGAAAATTTGAACCGATGATGCAGCTCAACTGTGTAGAACAACACTTTAGAGAGCAGGTAGCGGAACAATTTGACGGTAGGGTGGTGACTGCAGGACGTGTGGCCCATATTACCTCAGATAAGAAATACGACGGACGTAGTAAATGTCAATTTAGAAACCGCTGTATTAGAGGTTGTCCTTTTGGGGGCTACTTCTCTTCTGTGTCTTCTACTTTACCGGCTGCAGAACGCACTGGTAATATGACCTTAAGAGCCAATTCCATTGTACACGAAGTAATTTACGACGCTGCTACAGGAAAAGCTTCTGGGGTTAAAGTGATCGATAGAGAAACCAAAGAAAGCATGGTGTTTAACGCCAAAATAGTGTTCTTATGTGCTTCTGCCATGGCTTCTTCTGCTATTTTAATGCAGTCTAAGTCTGAGCGTTTCCCCAACGGATTAGGAAATGATTCTGACCAATTGGGAAGAAACATCATGGACCACCAATTGGGTGTGGGTGCCAGCGGGTCTTTTGACGGCTTTGAAGACAAATACTACAAAGGAAGAAAACCAAACGGGGTGTATATCCCAAGGTTTAGAAACCTAGATAACAATACTAAGAAAGATTACCTAAGAGGTTTTGGATACCAGGGAGGTGCCTCTAGAGACAACTGGGAAGAAGCCATTGCAGAGCACGCCTTTGGAAAAGACCTCAAAGAAGCGGTCTTAAAACCAGGCGGATGGACTATGGGAATCATGGGCTTTGGAGAGGTATTACCTTACGAAGAAAACCGCTTTACTTTAGATTACGACAATTTGGATGAGTGGGGCTTACCTACCTTGACTTTTGACGCTGAATTTAAAGACAACGAATGGAAAATGCGCGAAGACATGAAAGCCCAAGCGGTAGCCATGTTAGAGCAAGCAGGATTCAAAAATGTCAATGCTTATGACAATCCAGGTGCCTTAGGACTTGGTATTCACGAGATGGGAACAGCCCGTATGGGAAGAGACCCTAAGACCTCTGTATTAAACGGATACAATCAGGTGCACGCTTGCCCCAATGTATTTGTGACAGATGGTTCATTTATGACCTCTGCTTCTTGTGTAAACCCTTCACTCACTTATATGGCTTTTACAGCCAGAGCAGCCAACTACGCTGCGGAACAACTTAAAAAAGGACTTTTATAATGGAAAGAAGAAACGCCCTTAGAAATATTGGACTTGGATTGGGATACATGGCGGCAACGCCTACCATTCTAAGCATGTTACAAAGTTGTAATGCCACTGCAGATGCAGGATGGGCACCACAATTTTTTACTGCAGAACAGGCGGCATTTTTGACGACTGCTGTAGATGTAATACTGCCTAAAACAGATACACCTGGTGCCTCTGAGGTAAATGTACCGCAGTTTATAGACCGTTTTTATGCTGAAATTCTAAAGCCAGAAGACCAGGCGAAAATTAAAGAAGGTATGGAAGCTTTTGTTGCTTTGGCAGCAGAGAACGGAGGCTCAGATGCTTTAGCCATCACGACTGCTTTAGAGAAAACACTCAAAACAGCGCCTTCTACTGGCCAAGCGCCAGGACCTGCAGTAGAGTTTGCCTATGAATTGAGGGGTAAGACTATTTGGTCTTATAAGAACTCTGAATACGTTGGGGAAGAGGTCTTGGCCTACCTTCCAGTGCCTGGAGAATATCTACCATGTGAAGATTTACAGGAGCTAACCGGCGGTAAAGCCTACACCTTTTAAAGACCTTAAGAGTAATTTAATCTATAGAATTGTACCGTTCACCTATAATAATGTCCTGATTGTCTTTTTAGTCTGAAAGGACTGCTTAAAAATATTATTTTTATAGGGTAAGTAGAATTATTTTAAATTCATTTTAAGAACGTTGAATATAGGGAGTTGCGAACTCATTAGCGAAGATGTATATCTGGCCTTTTGAGTTCGCTTCATTTTTAGGCCATTATGATTCCTCATTATGATCCCTAAACACCCTAAATAAAAAGCCCGCCTAGTGAAAACTAGGCGGGCTTTTTTATGGGTACAAGCTTTACTTAAGAACCGCACATGAGACAGTCGTCGTCTGCTTGGCCTTCTTTGGCTTGTGCAATTAAGGCGCGCATTTCTTCTGGTGTAAGCGGCTTTACCTCTTCTTCTAATTGAACAGTTTGCTCTGTAGCAGGAACCTTTTCAGGAACGACTGCTTTTGCTGGTGTTGCTGCAGCTACTTCTGCATCTGCCGCCACACTTACCGGAACATCTTTCTTGGCGGTATTGTCTAAGGTAAACTTAATGGCGTCTACTGCGGCCTTGGTCCTTAAATAATACATCCCTGTTTTTAAACCGCTCTTCCAAGCGTAGAAATGCATAGAAGTCAGTTTGGAGTAATTGGCATTCTCCATAAACAGGTTCAATGACTGAGACTGGTCAATGAAATAACCACGTTGTCTGGACATGTCTATAATGTCTTTCATAGAAAGCTCCCAAACAGTCTTGTAGAGCTCTTTAATGTCCTGAGGAATAATATCTATATGCTGTACCGAACCGTTGGCACGCATCAGCTCTTGCTTAAGACCTTCGTTCCAAAGTCCTAAAGCCACTAAATCTTCTAAAAGGTGCTTGTTCACTACAATAAACTCTCCAGACAATACCCTTCTGGTATAGATATTAGAAGTGTAGGGCTCGAAACACTCGTTGTTTCCTAAAATTTGAGAGGTTGAGGCGGTTGGCATAGGCGCGACCAATAAAGAGTTGCGCACCCCATTTTTCTTGACGTCCTTTCTCAATTTTGCCCAATCCCATCTACCTGATAGGTCCTCATCTTTAATGCCCCATAAATTGTGCTGGAAGTCTCCTTGAGAGATAGGAGATCCTTTATAAGATTGGTATGGGCCGTCTTTCTTAGCCTCTTCCATATAAGCGGTCAGTGCGGCAAAGTAAAGGGTCTCAAAAATTTCTTCATTGAGTTTCTTGGCTTCGTCTGAGGTAAATGGCATGCGCAGCATAATAAAGGCGTCTGCCAGTCCTTGTACCCCCAATCCAATAGGTCTATGACGCATATTGGAATTCTCTGCCTCTTTCACTGGATAGTAATTTCTATCTATGACCTTGTTCAGGTTTTTAGTCACCCTTTTGGTTACCTTGAACAATTCTTTGTGATCAAAAGCGCCGTCTTTTACAAACATTGGAAGGGCAATAGACGCAAGGTTACACACCGCTACCTCATCTGGTGAAGTGTACTCCATAATCTCTGTACAGAGGTTGGAAGAACGGATGGTCCCTAAATTTTTCTGGTTACTCTTTCTGTTGGCTGCATCTTTGTACAGCATATACGGTGTTCCTGTCTCTATTTGAGATTCTAATATTTTTTCCCAAAGCTCTCTGGCCTTGATGGTTTTTCTTCCCTTTCCTTCTGCCTCGTATTTTAAATACAGCTCATCAAAAGCTTCTGAATGATTGTTATATAGGTTGGGGCATTCGTTAGGACACATCAGGGTCCAGTCTGCATTGGCCTCTACACGCTTCATAAACAGATCTGGGATCCACATAGCGTAGAACAAGTCCCTGGCGCGCATCTCTTCTTTCCCGTGGTTCTTTTTCAGGTCTAAGAATTCAAAGATGTCTGCATGCCATGGCTCTACATACATGGCAAAACTCCCTTTACGCTTTCCGCCTCCTTGATCTACATAACGCGCTGTGTCGTTAAAGACCTTTAGCATAGGAACTACGCCGTTAGAGGTTCCGTTGGTGCCTGAAATATAAGATCCTGTAGCCCTTACGTTGTGAATAGACAATCCAATTCCTCCCGCAGACTGAGAAATCTTTGCCGTTTGTTTTAAAGTGTCGTAAATACCGTCTATAGAGTCGTCTTTCATGGCCAACAAAAAGCAAGAAGACATTTGTGGCTTAGGTGTTCCAGAGTTAAAGAGTGTAGGTGTCGCGTGGGTAAAATATTTTTTACTCATGAGCTCATAAGTCTCAATCGCTGCCTCCATATCTGTGGGGTGAATCCCTACAGACACCCTCATAAGCATATGCTGTGGACGCTCCACAATCTTCCCATTGAGCTTGAGCAAGTAAGAACGCTCTAAGGTTTTAAAACCAAAATAATCATAGCCAAAGTCCCTGTTGTAAATAATGGTAGAATCCAATAGTTCGGCATTGTCCATAATAGCCTGGTACACCTCATCTGACAAAAGCGCGGCATTTTTCCCCGTACGCGGGTTCACGTATCTGTACAAGTCTTCCATGGTTTCAGAGAAAGACTTCTTAGTATTTTTATGCAAGTTAGACACCGAAATTCTCGCAGCAAGCTTCGCGAAATCTGGGTGTGTCGTAGTCATTGTAGCAGCAATTTCTGCAGCAAGATTGTCTAATTCAGAAGTGGTAACCCCGTCGTATAATCCCTCAATTACTCTAAGAGACACCTTTACCGGGTCTACTCTTTCATTAAGTCCATAACACAATTTTCTTACGCGCGCCGTGATCTTGTCAAACATCATGGGCTCTTTCTTGCCATCTCTTTTTAATACGTACATTTTACTTGCTTTGTTTTTGGTTTAGTTATTCGATTTAGGGGGTAAAACACTGACCCAAGATGGTTTGGCAGTAGGTATTCCAAACCAAGCTTGAGTAGATTTGACTATGAATCTAACAGTATTTTAAAAGCCAGCAAGCTGGCTCAGTAGGCCTTAAGCGTGTGCTACTTAGAAATCTGCGTCAAAGCTGATATTCTGTGCATTCACGTCTTGGTCTTTGTTTAAAACGCCCGCTTTCTGATATTCTGAAACGCGTTTTTCAAAGAAGTTTGTCTTACCCTGTAATGAAATCATATCCATGAAATCGAATGGATTGCTCACATTGTATTCTTTCTCACATTGTAATTCAACCAAAAGGCGGTCGGTAACAAACTCTAAATATTGTGTCATGAGTTTCGCATTCATACCAATGAGACTGGCAGGAAGGGACTCTGTAATAAATGTTCTCTCTATGTTTAAAGCGTCCACTAAAATTTCGCGAATACGCTCTTTAGGCACTTTATTAACCAGGTGATTGTTGTGTAAGTGAACGGCATAGTCACAGTGCATACCCTCATCTCTTGAAATAAGTTCATTGGAGAAGGTCAAGCCTGGCATGAGGCCACGCTTTTTAAGCCAGAAAATAGAACAGAAAGCACCAGAAAAGAAAATCCCCTCTACGGCAGCAAATGCAATTAGACGCTCTGCAAAACTTGGTGACTCTATCCATTTAAGGGCCCAATCTGCTTTTTGTTTAATGGCTGGAAAATTTTCTAGGGCCTTGAAAAGTGTATTCTTTTCTTTCTCATCTTTTACATAAGTATCTATGAGTAAAGAGTAGGTTTCCGAGTGAATGTTTTCCATCATGATCTGGAAACCATAGAAAAACTTCGCCTCTGCATACTGCACCTCACTCACAAAATTCTCTGCGAGATTTTCGTTGACAATTCCGTCAGAAGCAGCAAAAAAGGCCAAGATGTGCTTTACAAAGTAGCGCTCGTCTTCATTGAGCTTATTGTTCCAATCGTTGAGATCTTCTGACAAGTCTATTTCTTCTGCAGTCCAGAAACAAGCCTCACATTTCTTATACCACTCCCACAAATCATTGTGTTTGATTGGAAAAATTACAAAACGGTCTGGATTCTCGGTTAAAATAGGCTCTACGTTGGTGTTCATTGGGTCTTTTTTTATGGTTTTTTCACAGCGCACAAAAGTGCTTCACTAGGTTAACAAAGATGAAGAAAAATGTTCGAGTTCTGACCTTCAAATCAAAGACTTAATACTAAAGTTTTTAACACCTAATGTTGAAATGTAGGTCTAAGCCCCGCCCTCACTAGGATACGATGTGGCAATAAAAAAAATGAAAAAAAGAGGCCTAATTTTTGTTGCCCTCAGATGTATTTTGTGTGGCCTTTAGGGTAGCTGCAACAAGGGTCAATTCTTCATACCAAGCGGCGCCAAATTTTCTGATCAGCGCTTCTTTTACAAAGACATAAACAGGGACAGAAAGTTCCGCGCCAAGGGAACAAGCGTCTGAACAAATACCCCATTGGTGGTAATTCACTGCTGTAAATTCACTGTATTCTCTGGTGCGAACAGGGTATAAATGACAGGATACTGGTTTTTTCCATTTGGTCACTCCAGCATTATAAGCGGCCTCCAAACCGCACTTAGTAATACCCTTTTCATCAAATATAACATAGGCGCATTCTGAGCCATTGACCAGTGGGGTTTCCCACTCGCCGTCGTCTCCTTTTACAAAGGCGCCTTGGTCTTCAATTGCCGCAATTCCCTCGGGCCTCAAAAAAGGCTTAACACTGCTGTATAGGTCTACCAAAATCTCTGTTTCTTTTTCCTCCAAGGGCGCTCCTGCGTCTCCATCTACGCAACAAGCTCCTTTACAAGCACTCAGATTACACACAAAATCGTATTCTAAAAGATCTTCTGAAACAAGGGTTTTTTGGATTTGAAACATGCGCTTAAATTTAGGGGCAAATATACCATAAAAAAGCCTTAAATTTGCTGCGCAAAAAGAAGGGTTTTATCCCCATAACATTTACAGTAAGCCCCACAATCATCCACAAAACCAAAACACATGGAATTCCACTTTAATTTTAAAGAAATAATCACCGCAAGCATGGTGCTTTTTGCCGTGATAGACATAGTGGGTTCTGTTCCCGTTATCATTAGTCTCAGAAATAAAGTAGGCCATATTCAATCTGAAAAAGCCTCCATAGTGGCGGGGATTATCATGGTGGCTTTTTTGTTTATTGGAGAAGAAATATTAAACCTTATTGGCATAGATGTAAATTCGTTTGCCGTGGCAGGGGCCTTGGTCATCTTCTTCCTGGCCATAGAAATGATTTTAGGTATTACCCTTTACAAAGACGACGAGCCAGAATCTGCTTCTATTGTCCCCATCGCATTCCCCCTCATTGCAGGAGCGGGAACTATCACTACTTTACTTTCTATCCGAGCAGAGTTCTATGTAGAGAACATTATTGTAGCCATAATTGTGAACATCATTTTTGTGTACTTGGTACTTAAATCTTCCAGGCGTATAGAAAGTGTCCTTGGGAAGAATGGCCTCTCTGTCATTAGAAAAGTATTTGGCGTAATTTTGTTGGCTATTGCCGTAAAACTTTTTGCCGCTAATATAAACGTCTTATTCAACGCCTAAAACCAGCTTATGAACAAAGTACTCTTTTTCGTTTTACTGATTGCTGCCTTAGTATTGGGCGGCTATAATTTGTATTTAATAGACTATTCAGACTTGTTTGCAGACAAAAATTTTGTGGCATCTGTTTCTGCCATAGCTGCATTAGCTGCCGCAGTGTTGTTGGCGATTCTGTTTATCTCCAAAAAAATAGAAGAAAAAACCAAGTCCTAAGCCCGAATACTTTCGCCAATAGTGGTTTCTACTGCACTAATTAAAGCCTCTGCATCTGCATAGGTCTCTTGCGCCACCCCAGGGTGTATGATGAGTTCAATACGGCTGCCAATACCCAGTGGGAATTGTCCCCAACGCACCATTTTCCAAGACCCATTAATGGTGACAGGGAGCACTAAGGCAGACGGCGCCTTCTTTAACAACACTTTTAAACCCGTACGCTGAAAGGGCTTGGGTTTTCCATCTCTGGACCGAGTTCCTTCTGGAAAAATCACTGCACAGCGCTGGTGTTTTTCTATATAATCTCCCAATCCTGCAATGGCAGCAACTGCCTGTCTACCGTCTTCCCGATTGATTAGCACAGAACCTCCGTGTCTTAAATTGTAAGAAACAGAAGGAATACCTTTGCCTAGAGAGGCCTTAGATACAAATTTGGGGTGTAAACGCCTCAGGCGCCATATAATAGGGAGTATGTCGTACATGCTCTGGTGGTTAGCCACTAAAATAACCGCTTTATTTTGAGGCAAATGATTCAGCCCGCTAATGGTATAACGGGTCCCTAGAATTCGCGTAGTTCCCATAAGACAGGCGTTTAAAATCGCTACCACCCGCCTATGAGGCTCATAACCGAAAGCCCTAAAAGCAATGACTTGTATGGGATGGAACACTACCAAACAAAGTCCAAAAGCCAAAAAATACAGTACTGATAAAGGATAAGCGAGCAGTCTTTTCATGGGGTAAAAATAAAAAAACCACCGCAATTGGGTGGTTTTTTTCAAGTCATTGGAAGCTATTTAACAAAATTCATTGTACGCTTCCATTAAATTCTCTGCAATGGCTTGAGCAGCACGACCTTCAATGTGGTGGCGCTCAATCATATGGACCAATTCTCCGTCTTTAAACAAAGCCATAGAAGGCGAAGAAGGAGGAAAAGGAACCATCATATTTCTCGCTTGGTCCACTGCATCTGTATCTACACCTGCAAATACAGTTACGGCACGGCTGGGCACCTTAGCATTGGTCAAACTCATTTTTGCAGCGGGTCTGGCATTGGCTGCGGCACATCCGCAAACAGAGTTTACCACGACCAAAGTAGTCCCGGAAGCATTAATTGCTTCTGCTACAGCTTCTGCTGTAAATAATTCTTGAAAACCTGCCTGGGCAAGGTCTTGTCTCATTGGTTTTACAAATTCTTCTGGATACATCCTTGCTTAATTTTTTTTACCCCACAAAGGTACAACATACGGCCATAATTTTTAACACATCTTATGATTAGTTTGTCCTACATTTTTTGTGAAAAAAGTATCTTTGATAAAATTTTGACAATGACTAAATGGTTGGCAGCCCTACTGGGCTTTATTTTTTTTAGATTTCCCGGAGCAGTTGCCGGATATTTCCTGGGCAGTTTTGTAGACATGCTACAATCGGGTAAAAAAGGCCCTTCTTTAGGCAGTTTCACCAGCCAAAGACCAGTGTCCTCTCAAGATTTTGAGCTGCACTTACTCTCTTTGTGTGCGGTAGTGATTAAAGCAGACGGCCAGGTAAGCCCTGCAGAAAAGGAATTTGTAAAACGCTATTTTATTCAGACCTATGGCCAGCAAAGGGCCAATGCCATTTTTAGAACTTTTAATGAGGCTGTAGATAAAAAAGACCTGTCCCTAGACAGTTTGTGCCAAAAAATAAACCAGCGAGCGCCCTACGAACTCAAGCTTCAACTGTTGCACTTTCTTTTTAATATTGCCAAGGCAGACGGCCATGTAAGCGCGCCAGAGGTCAGTAAACTCGAGGAAATTGCCCGCTTATTACGCCTAGGTTCTGCTGATTTTAACTCTATAAAAGCCATGTTTATAGAGGCAACAGATGGTGCTTACACCATTTTAGAGGTTGAAAAAAACGCTACGGATGCAGAAGTAAAAAAAGCCTACAGAGATATGGCCAAGAAATACCATCCAGATCGCGTTATTACAGAAGACGCCGCTATAAAACGCGGAGCAGAAGAAAAATTCAAACAAGTTCAAAAGGCCTACGAAGCCATTCAAAAAGAACGCGGCATGTAGTAAGCCGCCAAAAAAACCGCCAAACCTCTAAAATAGACCACTATGGATACATTGCTATTTTATTTAGACCTGGGGCTCAAACATGTCCTAGACCCCAACGGGTACGATCATGTGCTATTTTTAACCGCATTAGCCCTGCCCTTTGCCTTAAAAAAAATAAAATCTGCCGTACTACTGGCCTCCGTATTCACCCTCACCCACTGTATCTCCTTAGTACTGTCTGTGTACGGAATTGCCAAAGTCTATGCGCCGATCATTGAATTCTTAATCCCCTTGAGTATTTTATTACTTCTAGGACTCAATATTAAAAACGCCCTAAAAAACAACCGCCCTAAAACAGGGATCATTGCCTATGGAGCAACCGCCCTATTTGGACTCATCCACGGCTTTGGCTTTTCCAACTATTTCAAGATGTTGCTAGAAGGACAAGAAGCCAAAAACAGTGCTTTAATAGGATTTGCCGCAGGAATAGAAGTGGCTCAATTGGCCGTGCTCAGCACGGTGATGCTTGCCAGTGCCCTTTTTATTCTTATCTTTAAAATTCAAAGACCCAGGTGGGTTATAGTGCTTTCTTCTGCCCTTGTGCTAGTGACACTCCCCCTCACCTATAACAGCCTTGTAGCCCTATTAGACGCCTTGTAATGACCAGAGAAGACAAACAAGAAAAATACGACCAAGCCTACCTTAGAATGGCCGCCGAATGGGGTAAATTATCCTATTGCAAGCGCAAACAAGTAGGTGCCATTGTGGTGAAAGACCGCATGATTATCTCCGACGGATACAACGGAACGCCCTCCGGTTTTGAGAATTTCTGTGAAGATGAGGAAGGCTACACCAAATGGTATGTACTCCATGCAGAAGCCAACGCGCTCTCCAAAGTAGCGGCCTCTACACAATCTTCTCAGGGCGCTACCCTCTATATTACGCTTTCTCCTTGTAAAGAATGTAGCAAACTCATTCACCAGGCCGGGATTAAACGAGTAGTATATGCCAAGGCCTACAGAGACACCACTGGTATAGACTTTTTAAGCAAGGCCGGGGTGACCATTAGCCACATGCCCATTGAAGAAAACTTCCAGTCAACTAAATAAACTTCAACAAAACAAGCTTAATCCCAAAAATAACCTAAATGCAACAGCTCCTATGAGACAAAAACTATTCCGTTTGTTTTTAGCACTCACCATCTTAATGGCGGGTATTCTCATTGGAAGTCAGAGCGGTGCACCTTCCTATGCGCTCAGTGGGAGTCCCTCTGAAGTAGCCCAAGAAAAAATGCAACGCTTGCTTAATTTTATTGAAGAGGACTATGTAGACGCGGTAAACACAGACAGTATTGTCACCGTAACCATCAACGAGATACTAGACAAACTAGACCCTCATTCGGTCTATATTCCCAAGACCATTTCTTCTGCAGTAGCAGAACAAATGCAGGGCGATTTTGTAGGCATTGGGGTTAATTTTTATCGCTATAAAGACTCTGTGGCCGTGATCAGAACCGTCGCTGGCGGGCCCAGTGAAAAAGCAGGTATTCAGGCGGGAGACCGAATATTATTGGCCCAAGGAGACACCCTTTACGGAAATAATATGCCCAATGATGAATTGGTGCAAAAGCTCAAAGGCCCTATTAACACGGAAGTTGGGCTAAGAGTCTTTAGAAAAAAAGACCGTACATTTCAAAACTTCACCCTAAAGCGGGACCGCATTCCCATTGTATCTGTCAATGGATACTGCATGTTAGACAGTACTTTAGGCTACCTAAAAATAAACCGATTTGCCGCCACCACCTATGATGAATTCAGCACTGCATTGGCAGAACTCAAAGCCAGCGGAGCCCAACAACTCATCTTAGACCTACGCGACAATTTGGGTGGTTATATGGGAATGGCCACCCAGATATCGGACGACTTTCTCCCCGCGAACACCCCCATTGTCTATACCAAAAACAAAAAAGGGACGGTAGCCACTACCCTAGCCAACGCAGGCGGCGCCTTTGAAAATAAACCAGTATTTGTACTGGTCAATGAACGTTCCGCCTCTGCCTCAGAAATAATTGCTGGAGCCCTACAAGACAATGACATAGGCACCATAATTGGACGCAGGACCTTTGGAAAGGGACTCGTTCAAAGGGAAATGCCCTTGGGCGACGGATCTTCTGTACGCCTGACCATTGCCCGCTATTACACCCCAACAGGCCGCTCTATACAAAAACCCTATGGAGACGGCGATTATGAAAGCGCGCAAGACCGCTACGCCAGCGGTGAACTCCAGTATAAAGACAGCATACCTGTTATAGACTCACTGGCATACACCACTCCTAAGGGGAAAACAGTCTATGGCGGTGGGGGCATTATACCAGATGTATTTGTCCCTATTGAAGACAATGCGGTATTGGTGGTGCAAGAATTAGAACGTCTGGGCGTATTCTCTTTCTTTAGCTTTGAGCAGTTAGACGCGCATAGAAACGACTATCAAGACTGGACAGAAACGGCTTTTGTAAGAGACTTTCAAGTGGCAGAAACCCTCTACCAAGATTTTGTTACTTATTTGAAATCTGCTGGGGTGCCACTAGACACCAAAGACCACAAAGCCGCAGTATTATTGGAACTCAAAGCAGCATTGGCCTATCAACTCTTTGGGGACAATGCGGTACTTAAAATCCGAGCAGCCCAAGATCCTATGGTCCAAAAAGCCTTGACTTTAAAAAACCAAACAGGCCAGGTAAACAACATTCATTTGTTGTCCGATAAGCCCCCAAAGAAACTCTAGAAAATCCGGAATAATAAGCCTATGATCAAGACCAACTTTTCACTGAGATCACGCATATTTATCTCCATGATAGTGCTGGTGTTATTGGCCTCGGTTCTGATCGCGGGAATTACCATTTACCAGTATTCCGAACAGGCAAAAGACTACCATGCGGACCGATTAGAACGCAAAGAAGAGCAACTTAAACGCAGCCTTTGGTATACCCTTCAAGAAAGTCCTTTAGTACAGAGTAAAGCCAATGTATCGTCTATATTTAGCGAATCCCTCTATGCCATTTCAGATGTTCAAAACGTCAATTTCAGCCTCTATGCCATAGACGGCACATTTATACAGACGGCAAACCCCAGCGCAGGACCGGTAGAAGCTGCGGGTACCCTAGCTAGCGAAATCCTTGAAAAACTGGCACAAAACAAACGTTGGGTGGTGACCAAAAGCGAGGGGAATGTCACCTTTTTAGCCGCCTATTCCTATGTCTATGATTTGGACCAAAGACCGCTCGCCATTTTATACCTCCCTTATTACGAAGACAACTCTTTTAACCAAAAAGAGCTGGAGGAATTTCTCGTAAGACTCTCTGGAGTCTATTTACTCATGTTAGCGGTGGCTATTGTACTGGCCTACCTCATCTCTACCTATATTACACGTTCCTTAAAAACCATCTCAGACAAGCTGGCACAAACCGGACTAGAGCGTCAAAACATAAAAATAGAAGTCCCTCAATCCTCTGAAGAAATAGGTAGAATCATAGAATCCTATAACGGGATGATAGACCAATTGGAACAATCTGCCGTAGCCCTAGCCAAATCCGAGCGCGAACAAGCCTGGCAAGAAATGGCCAAACAAGTGGCCCATGAGATCAAGAACCCCCTCACGCCCATGCGCCTCAATGTGCAGCTTTTTGAACAGCAATTTAAGGCAGGAGACGCCGCAGACCAAGAAAAACTCAAAGCACACTCTGCCGCACTTTTGGAACAGATAGACACCCTGAGTAATATTGCCACAGCCTTTGCTACCTTTGCCCAACTCCCCGCCCAAGAAAAAGAATCCTTGGAATTTGATAAAGTCGTAGGCTTGGCCATCTCATTATTTAATGAATCCTATATAGCCTACGCGCCACCCAAAAAACCCATCAAGGTAAAATTAGACCGCACCCAACTCATCCGAATAGTCACTAACCTAGTCAAAAACGCCATTCAATCGGTTCCAGAAGACCGCACACCTGCCATTGTAGTGAAAGTCTCCGAAAGCACTACAACTGTAAGTCTAGAGGTGTCTGACAATGGTATAGGCATAGCCCCAGACATTCAGGAAAAAATATTTGAGCCCAAATTCACCACCAAAGGATCTGGAATGGGCTTGGGATTAGGCATGGTGAAGAGTATTGTAGAGAGTTACGGCGGCCGTATTCAATTGGAAAGCGAACTGGAAAAAGGCAGTAAATTTACCGTGTTTTTACCCAAAACCACCCCCGAAAAATAAGACTATGGAAAACCACCTCATCATTGAAAAAAAAGGACCCATTGGCATCATTGCCATAGACAGACCCAGCAAATTAAACGCCTTAAATAAAGAGGTCATTGAGCAGTTGTCCACCGCCTTCCAAGACCATTTTAGGGACCAGAACATCCGAGTGATCATTCTCACGGGGGCTGGAGAAAAAGCCTTTGTGGCTGGCGCCGATATCGCTGAATTTTCCCATTTCTCCCCCACTCAAGGGGCAGCACTCGCCGCCGAGGGTCAGGACAAACTATTTAACCTCATAGAACAGGGTCCCAAACCAGTCATAGCCGCTGTAAACGGCTACGCACTAGGAGGCGGCCTAGAGCTGGCCATGGCATGCCATATCAGAATAGCATCGGCGAACGCCAAAATGGGCCTACCAGAAGTATCCCTAGGGCTTATTCCAGGCTACGGAGGCACCCAAAGACTGCCCCAACTGATTGGTAAAGGCCGGGCCAACGAACTCATTTTCACAGCCCAAATGATCCCTGCCAACAAAGCCCTAGACTACGGATTAGTAAACCAGGTAGCCGCCTTGGAAAACCTCATGGAAACCGCAGAAACCCTAGCCATCAAAATAGCCCAACAATCTCCCACCGCCATTAACGCCGCTATTGCCGCTGTAAACGCAGGGCTGGACCCCGCTCAAAATGGCTATGAAACAGAAATAAAACACTTTGGCGCCTGCTTTGGCACCCCAGACTTCAAAGAGGGCACCACTGCCTTTCTAGAAAAAAGAAAAGCAGCATTTAAAGGGAAATAATATTTGTTAGACCTCTCCTTTTTTGTTGCGGTATTTTTTGTAGGCCCGGATGCCAAGCATGAGGAGGAGGGCGAGGCCGAGCAGGCCTGCGAGGCCAAAGATCCAGCCCAGTGTGGAGCGTAGGATTACTAGAAAAATAATGGCAAATAGGAGTATGGTGGCGCCTTCATTCCAAATGCGCATGAAGGTGGCGGTGTAGCGGGGGCGTACTTGGCCACGCTGCAGTTCGCGCACCATTTGGTGGCATTTGAGGTGGTAAAGCCATAGGAGGACTACAAAGAAGAGTTTGAGGTGCATCCACCCTTGGGTGAGGAAAATGGGTTGGAGGTAGAGGAGCCAGAGGGCAAAACCGGTGGCCAGAATGGCGGAGGGCCAGGTGATAATATTCCACAACCGGCGCGTCATGAGCTGTAGCTGCGGGACTATATAGGCCTGGGCGGCCTCGGGTTGGTCTAGTGCCTCTATGTGGTACACAAATAGGCGGGGGATATAGAAAAGCCCTGCGAACCAGGTGATCACGAAGATCAGGTGCAGGGCTTTGATGAGTAAGTATGTGTCTATGGTATCTAGGATCATAGACACAAAAATAATCAATTATTCTTTGTCATTGGCTACCGATAAAAAAGGCAGTCCTTTGGCGGTGAATGCCGCGTTAAAGGCCTCTAATTGGTCTGATATGGTTTGGTTAAATGCTGCCAATTGTACTTCAATGGCGGCGGTGAGTTCTTGTCTTACGGCCTCGTCTTGCTCCGTTGGAGGGAAGTCGTCCAGACCTACCAATGAATTCAGGTGACCCAACTTATTGGTCAAACGAATAGGGAAGTTCAAAGGATCTTGTCCTGACCTGTTCTGGGTCTGGTACAGGGCTTTCTCTACCGTCTCTAAACTTGCTTTCATGTCCTTGGCCATGGTGTATAGATCACTTACCGCGGTGTCTCCCTTGTATTTTTTCATAAAGACAGACAGCTTGGCGTTCACGTCGCGGATGTTTTTTATGGCGTCGTGGGCGTCGTTTATGGTCGTGTTCACCTTGGTAATAAAGTCGTATTGCGCCTGCATGTCTGCTACGCTGGCTTCTGCGCGCGGGTCTGGTAAAATACTAAAGTCATGGGTGGCTATAGTCTGGTCTCCCACACTCATAGATACCTTGTAAGCGCCCGGAACCGCTTTGGGTCCATCTAGGTTGGCCCACCATAAGATCATTCCATCTAAACGCTCTGCGCCCGTCCCTCGAGTGTCCCACACAAAAGTGTTGGCTCCTTTGTCTAGGGGGAGCTTTTTACTGCGCTCCTTGGCTTTATTGCTGTAGCTGGCCAGTACTTCACCTGCGGCATTGTGGTAGTGTAACACCACGGAGTCTTTCTCCATACCTTCTGGAAGGTAGAAGTGGGTAATGACCCCATTGGGCAGGTTGGTTCCTGCGGTCAGTGAGCTTCTTCCGCCACGGCCTTTGGTTCTATAGGCATCTTTAGGATCGAACAAACGCGGGGTCTTGGCACTGGATTTTTCATCTGCTAAAAGCTGATGCAATACCGTGAGGTCGTCTACCATCCAAAGGGATCTTCCCTGTGTGGCTACAATCAGAGAATTGTCCTTAATGGTCAAGTCCGTGATAGGCACTATAGGTAGGTTGTTTTGGAAAGCTTCCCAAGAGGCTCCGTCGTTATAAGACACATACATACCGTTTTCTGTTCCGGCATACAACAAGCCTTTTACGGCTGGGTCTTCTCTGAGCACTCTGGTGAAATGCTCGTTGGGAATGCCCTTGGTAATGGTGGTCCAGGTCTTTCCGTAGTCTGCTGTCTTGTATAAATAAGGGGTAAAATCTCCTGACTTATAAGACGTAGCGGCTATATAACAAACCGCTGGATCAAAGGCAGAAGGTTCTACCGAATTGACCATGGCCCAAGTAGGCATTTGCTTGGGGGTAATATTGTTCCAAGTAGCGCCGCCGTCTTGGGTGAGGTGCACGAGGCCGTCGTCTGAGCCTACCCACAATTCGCCTTCTTTAAGGGGGCTTTCTGCCGCCGCAAAAATAGTGGCGTAATACTCTACTCCGGTATTGTCCTGAGTAATAGGCCCTCCAGAAGACACCAATTTAGTAGGGTCGTTTCTAGTGAGGTCTGGACTTAGAATCTCCCAGCTTTGCCCCTCATTGGTGGTGGCGTGTACATGCTGAGAAAAGGTGTATAATTTGTCTGGGTTGTGCTTGGAGAAAATAATGGGGAAGTTCCATTGGAAACGGTACTTCATCCCTTCTGCCCCATAACCCATAGGGTTGTCTGGCCATACATTAATCCCTCTGGTGGTCCCTGTTTTGTGGTTCACACGGGTCAGAAAACCGCCATAACTACCGCCGTACACAATGTCGTTGTTTTTAGGATCTACGGCAATATGCGCAGACTCTCCTCCTGCAGTAGGCTCCCAGTCTGCTTCTGAAATGCTCCCGCCGTCTGAACGGTGTTTTACGCGCTGGGTAGAGTTGTCTTGCTGGGCCACATAAATTCTATAGGGAAAACTGTTGTCTGTAGTGACCCTGTAGTATTGTGCGGTAGGCTGGTTGTGGTAGGTACTCCAGCTGGTGCCGCCGTCTAGGGACACCTGAGCACCACCGTCGTCTGCCATGATCATTCTTTGGTTGTCTTCTGGAGCGATCCATAAATCGTGGTGGTCTCCATGGGGGGCGTTGGCCGTTTCAAAAGACTTTCCGCCGTCTGTACTCTTGTGGTAACGCACATTGAGTACATAAAGACCGTCTGCGTCCTGAGTGTCTGCATATAAGCGA
>CAKZOR010000043.1 GCA_937136755.1 uncultured Flavobacteriaceae bacterium
CTCATTAAGACCAGCTTTTGAACGTATTTCATTTTTTCGTTCAAAGGCATGTGCAGTCTTTTGAAGAGTTTATAGACCATTTTAGACCCCACAAATTCATGCCCATGAAAGGTCCAGCCTATTTTTTTATCAAAACGCTTGGTAGGTGCCTTTCCAATGTCGTGTAATAGAGCAGCCCATCTGAGCCAAACATTTTCAGTGTTTTTTGAAATATTATCGACAACTTCTAGCGTGTGCCAAAAATTGTCTTTGTGCTTTTGACCTTCTACCTCTTCAATACCTTGTAAGGCTGTTAGTTCTGGTAAAATTAAAGGGAGTAAACCTGTTTTATGCATGAGTTCAAACCCAAGGGTAGGGGTGTCACTCGCCATCATTTTATTAATTTCGTCTACAATTCGCTCATTAGAAATAATAGAAATTCGGTCCTTGTGGGCTTCAATGGCTTCTAATGCCTCAGGGGCTATAATGAAATTTAATTGACTGGCAAACCTAATGGCTCTTAGCATTCTCAGAGGGTCGTCACTAAAGGTAACACCAGGGGATAGCGGCGTAACAATGCGCTTTTCCTCTAAGGCTTTTACTCCATTAAAAGGATCTACAAGTATTCCAAAATTTTCTTTATTTAATCCCAGTGCGAGCGCGTTGATGGTAAAATCTCTCCTGTTTTGGTCGTCCTCTAAACTCCCATTTTCTACCACAGGGTTTCTGCTATCTCTGGTGTAACTTTCTTTTCTAGCCCCTACAAACTCTAAGACTAGGTCTTGGTATTTTATCATGGCCGTACCATAATTCTTAAATACCGTTACCTCGGGTTGATTGGATAGGGCTTCTGACAATTTCTCTGCTAAAGCAATCCCACTCCCCAGTACCACTACGTCAATATCTTTTGGCGTACCTCTATTCAGGAAGTAATCTCTCACAAACCCACCAATCACATATGCCTCACATCCCAGTGCGTCTGCACATTCAGAGAGGGTTTTAAAAATAGGGTGTGTTAAAGCTTTTAAATGCCTTTCTTGACTCATACTTAAGGTCTAATCACTTTCACCAAGCCGCTGTTGGTCAGTTTAATGATCGTAGAGGGCTTATTGGTGTAAAATTCAGGCTCCAAAGGTACTATATAGTCTACACCTTTTAAAATCTCCTGACTTATTTCTTGGAAATTTTTAGGGGTGGGTTGTCCGGCCAAATTGGCCGATGTAGAGACCAATGGACCTTTGATATTTTGCGCTAAATAGCTACAAAATTTATCTTTGGCCACTCTAATCCCTAAGCTGTTGTCAGGCGCGATTAGATTTGGAGCCACTCCAATGGGCTGGTCAAAAATAATAGTGGTGGGTTTTTCACTCAAATCTATAATGTCATAGGCGGCATCTGGTACTTCTGTGATATGTCTTTCCAACATGGCTACATTGGAAACCAAGCAAAGCATTGATTTGGCGTCTGCTCTTTTTTTAAGTGCGTATATTTTAGCCACTGCCTCTTTGTTTTTGGCATCACATCCTATGCCCCAAACGGTATCTGTTGGGTAGACAATAATGCCTCCTTGTTTAAGTACTTCTGTAGCTTTTTTTAGGGCGTCTTGAAAACTCATTGAATTGTATTATAAGGTTTTTAGATCATAATAATCTACTAATGCTTGCCATTGTACCCGGTTTTTGTCTGCACCAATATTGGTTTTTTTTAGGGCCACTTTTTGTGAGCCTATGATAGGAATAGGGGTACGGCTTTTTTGCTTAGGTGAAATGGTAGCAGTATTGTTAAGAATTGCCATAGCTTTAAACCAAAGATCGTCTGCCTTGGGTGCCAATCTCATATATAAGGCTTGGTCGGTGACTGCCTTATTTAAGGCGTCTACGGGGTACCAAACGCCGCCAGCTCCAATAGCAATAATAGCCATAGGGTCTTCTATCCTAGAGGGATAAGTCCATTGTTTATAGGGTTTTACACTACCATTCTCCTGATACCTAATGTAGCGGGTTTGGTTGGCTATTATTTTATCAGGATGCTTTGCTGCGCATTGCCATAATTTTTCTAGCCAGTCTTTGGGATACAAAAGATCGTCGTCACAAGTGACAATGGGTGTTTTGGGATATGCTTTTAAAGAATGAACGAGTTTTCTATGAGAGGAATGTCCTTCTGTGGGCTTTATTTCAAAAAGATCAGAGCGAAGTTTTTGGAGTCTCTTTGGAAGCTGTTTCTCTAAGTCTTTATGAACCCAAAGGACTATTTTTTTGGGCCTAAGCGTTTGTTTTAAAAGACTTCTAATCACTAAATGGATGCTGTTTATGCGAGAAGGTATGCTGGTGAGGGACACCACTACATCCACGTATTTTTTGTCCTTATTTACAAGGCTTGCTGTTGGCTGCAAGGCCAAATAACTGGAGGTAAAAATAGATATGGGTATTTCCTTAACTTTCATTAAAAGTAGCTCGTTTTAGTAAGCGAAATCACTTTGATGGGGTAAAAATAACCATAAGCCCCTAGAGTTTTATATTTTTGCCATGTAAATTAGTATTCATGTCAAAAATACCTGCCATTTCTGTTGTAATAAGTACCTATAATGCGGAGGCTTGGTTAGAAAAAGTGCTTTATGGCTTCCAAAATCAGGATTTTAAAGATTTTGAATTGGTGGTCGCAGACGACGGCTCCAGACAAGCAACCAAAGATTTATTAGAACAAATGAGGTCTGTGGTTTCTTACCCCATCGTACACGTATGGCAGGAAGACGAGGGTTTTCAGAAGTCTAGAATTTTGAATAAAGCGGTGGTGGCCTCAAAAGCACCTTATATTGTCATGACAGACGGGGATTGTATTCCTCGTAAAGACTTTCTATCTGTTCACGCGGCCCATATGGAACCAGGTTATTTTTTATCGGGTGGCTATTTCATGCTCCCCATGAATATTTCAAAGGCCATTACCAAAGAAGACATTGCCCATGGAAATTGTTTTAATATCTCTTGGTTAAAAAATTTAGGGCTTAAAAATTCCTTTAAAAATAATAAACTCAGAGCTAGTGGTATTGTAGCAAATTTTCTCAATGCTGTGACACCCACCAATGCTAGTTGGAACGGTCATAACGCCTCTGGTTATAAATCAGACATAGTAAAAGTAAATGGCTTTGACGAACGCATGCAATACGGCGGACAAGATCGCGAATTGGGGGAGCGATTATTTAACCTAGGCTTAAAATCTAAGCAACTAAGATACAGTGCTGTAGTAGTTCATTTAGACCACAAAAGGGGCTACAAAAATCAAGCGTCTATAGATAAAAATAGGGCGATTAGGGACCGTGTAAAGGCAGAAAAACTTTGTTTCACGCCTTTTGGGATTCAGCAAAAGGCATAGCGTTTACCCATTTGTCGTGATGTGTTCTTAAAAAATCTGTTAAAAGGGGTTGGTCTCTTACATCTATGAGGTGGGTATCTATTCGAATTTCCTTTTGAGCACTTCTGACAATGTATTCCCCAGCAAAGTATTTAATGGCTGTAATTTTTCTTACACACCTAACAATACTCTCATCCGTTTTGAATGGAGCAGCAACAGAACCACAACTTGACGCTGGTGTGGTATTTGAGTATAGTTTTGTAGCATCACGAATTGATTCTTCAGTTGATGACCAATAATACCCTGGTGAGGTCCAATTATTGATTAATTCTTTATTAGGACACAATAAATTAGAAACTTCATATCCCGTAGGTAGGTACCAATCACTATATCCACTTTCTTCTAAGTTTAAACAGAAATTGGCAGCATAGTTTCCATTATTGTAATTACCCAATGAATCAACAATCTTAAGTGTATTAGAATCGCCGTCACTACTTCTTGCATTAGTTAAAACATCCATAGGACCCCATCTTAAAGCAGGGAAATTTCTTGATACTATCAAATGTGTATTCAGCGTATGAATGGTATTGCTTATCGATAAATTAATGGAAGATCCTTCGCATAAGGTAGTATCCTTTTGAACTATACGATTTAAAAATAAAACCACGGTTGAATCCTCTCCACATCTTGATGAATCAGAAACTATGACCCCGTACTTTCCTGATTTCGTTAAAGTAGTATTATATGATGTATCACCGTTAGTCCAAGCATAAGATAAAAATCCTGCACTAACATTCAATATCACACTATCACCACTAAAGGATAGAATGGTATCAGACAGGGCCAATGGGGTTGGATTCAGTATCATTAAATCTAACGTTACTATACTATCACAACCCGCTGCATTCGTAAAAGTATCTTTTGCTGTATTATTACTTGATGTGTAGGTCACTCCATCTGTCCAAGTATATGAACCGCAAGAGGTGATGGTATCAGTAGAAAAAGAGTTACATAAAGAATATACTCTCACATGGCCAGCATCTAATCCATTGCCGTCGTTACCTGCTGCTCCAATTGCTACGGTACTCCCATCGCTACTTAGTG
>CAKZOR010000044.1 GCA_937136755.1 uncultured Flavobacteriaceae bacterium
TATTAAATCGGATAGTTAAAACGAAATGCTGTAAATTTTTGCTTGCGTATTAAAATGCTTCACTAATCTGATTTTAGTTACATTTTCTTATCTATAAAACTTAAAAATGCCTCCCAAGACTTTTCATCTGCATCCTTTCTATACCTTTTTGAATTAAAAACAGTAAATGCATGAGGAGCGCCAGAATATATATTGACTTCATATGTTATTTTATTTTTTTCTAATTCGTTAGTGATTTGAAAAACATCTTCTAATTTAACTGCTTTATCAGCTCCACCGTGAGCTATAAATATTGGTGAGGTATTTGCGGTATAACTTTGTCCTTGAGGGGTTTTAAGACCTCCATGAAAAGAAGCGTAGCCTACAATATTTTCTCCCTTATCTGATCTGGCCAATTCAAGTGCCGCAGACCCTCCAAAGCAATAACCCATTACAATTGTTTTTTGTTTTTTTACATTAACTTCATTAATACCGGCTAATATTAACTCCCTCATTCTAGTACGGTTCTCGTAAAGCTTTTTTGTTTCTGCTTTTCTAAGTTTCATTTCTTTTGGACGATTACCTTTTCCATACAAGTCAACAGCAAAGACTGTATAGCCTAGAGAAGACAACATATCTGTTCTTTTTTCTTCGTATTTTGTTAAACCATCCCAATCATGAATAAGTATAATCAAACCCTTTGATTGTGATTTTGGGTTACTTAGATACCCCTCAAACATTTCATTATTGTATGAATAAGTTAATTTTTGACCTGCATTAACGTTTACAGAAATCAAAACAAAAAACAAAAAACAAAGTAATTTCATTATATTATCACCTTAAATTTAAACTTTTAAATATTTTTTCCAATCATGAATTGGCTTAAAACCAAGAACATTTCTTATTTTTCTTGAAGATAGTATTGACTCATATTTTTCCATTTCTCTTCTAATTTTTACATTTGGAAAAAAATTCTTAATTATTTCCTCAGTTGTCAAACTAACTGAGTTAATATCATGTGTAACGTTAAAAACCTCATAACCAAGTCCATCTTTTTTAATACATAATTCTATTGCTTGAGCTAAGTCTCTAGCATCAATATAATTAAAAAGATTTCTTAATCTTACACTTGGATTTTTACAAAATTCTTCGAACCTATTATATTCATTAGGTTCTATAATATTTCCTATCCTTAATGCATAAATATCAATTCCAGTTCTTTTTTGAAAAGCTTTACCAGTTTGTTCGTTTAAAACTTTTGAAAGTCCATAACTATCAGTAGGATTTGTCTCATAATCCTCTTCAATTGGAAGATATTTGGGAATTGGATTGCCTTGAGCGAAACAAAAGCCGTAGGTTGTTTCTGAAGAAGCAAAAATGATTTTTTTAATCCCTAGCTTTGTAGCTGCTTCAATTACATTGTAAGTTCCTAAAGTATTAATACGGAATGTTTCATTATCTGGCTTAATTAATACTCTTGGTATTGCTGCTAGATGAACAACTGCTTTGAAATTTTTTAGACCCTCTCCTGATTTAAGTTCTGGTATATTTGCGTAACCAGATAAAGCATTAAAAAGTTGGCCGGAGTCAGTTACATCTAAATTTAAGTTATCAACACCATCCATTAAAAGTGGGACTATATCAGCATTTACAACAGAATACCCTTTTCCTAATAAATATGGGATTAAGTATTTGTTTATACTCTAATCTGTTTAAAAGCATACATTTAAGGATTAAATGTATTTGAAGTAGTATTATTTAGTAGTTATAGATAAGAAACACTACAACTTTGGCATTTCCTCTTCTTTCTTTTGGCGCTGTTCGTTTCTGTTTTTTCGGTAGAGGCTCATGAGGTGTCTTCTAAAACCTTCTTCTACATGAACGAGTGCCAATGCTTTTTTAGCAGGGAGTACGCCTTTGAGTGCTTTAAACATTTTTTGAAGAGAGGCCTCTTCATGACTTTTTTTGCTGAGGTACTCAGAGAGTTTTTGAGCGGCTTCCGATTCACTTAATTCTGCAGCCTTTAGCATTCGGTGATTCATATTCTTGCGCATATAGGTGTACATCTCCATTTGCACGGTTTCGTGCTGGTTGTAGATGGGCCAGAATTTTTCTGCTTCTTCGGGGCTCAAGGCTAAGTGTTCCGTAAAATAAGCTACTTTAAGGGTTTTAATTTTCTCAATATCTTCTTTGGATTGCGCGGTATTAATTTGGTGGTATCCAAAGGCCAATAGGCACATAATCAATATCTTATTCATAGTCATTTGGATTTAATTCTATTGCTTCTATAGGGTGTAACTGTGTACTTAAATAGTTTTCAAGCCCTTCGCTAAGCGAAGTGCCTTCTGCCCATTGTGTGGCATTGTCTTCTATAAATTCAGCCATATCATAAGGGGTAATCGCATCTGTAGCGTAGTCCCAATACTGGTCAATAGCAGCCACATCCATAGTGTCTAAACGGTCAGTAGAAGACTTAAAAATAAAGGGTGTGCTCAGTAAAAATACTAAGACTGCTGCTGCAGATAAGGCTGTTTGCACCCATGACAAAGAAAGGATTTTTGGTTCGTATGCACTGATTTTCTTATGGGCTGTGGTCTGTACAAACTGCTCCAATGCTACTTCTTGTGGAAGTGGTACGGTGAAATTTTTGAGATAGTGCGCTGGTGTTTTAAATGGATCCTGAAACTCAGAAGGCTTTCTATTGTCCACAGCCCTGAGGTCTTGGGGAATAGTTGGCTTAAAGTTCTCGAAATAGTTTTTCGGAGCTTTAAAAGGCGATGCTACTTTGTTTTCAGGTTTCATACTCATAAGACCTTGTTTTTCTGATTTAGTTTAATTAGAGATGAGATATTTTTTTAATTTTTGAAGCGCCAGGTGATAAGATGCCTTTAAAGCCCCTTCTGAGGTGTCTAAAATTTGGGACATCTGTGCATAAGGCATTTCTTGGTAGTAACGCATATTAAATACCAATTTTTGCTTTTCGGGTAGGCTGGCAATGGCTTTTTGTAGGGAGAGGGCTATGTGGTCTCCTTCAAAATAGACGTCGGCCGTGAGGCCTTCTAATTGTTGTTCTTGATAATCTCCTAAGGAAACCCCTCCTTTTTTAGCTTCCGTTTTTAAGTAGGTTAGGGCTTCATTGGTGGCAATGCGGTACATCCAAGAGAATAGCTTACTCTCACCCTTGAAGCTGTCTAGGTTTCTAAATACTTTAATGAAGGTGTTTTGAAGGACGTCGTCTGCGAAGGTATGCTGGAGCACTATCCTACGGATATGCCAGTACAATCTTTCTTTGTAGGTGTCTACCAAAATTCCAAAAGCTTTTTCTGAGCGAATGGGATCTTTAAGAGCTTCTATGAGGGTTATTTCTTCCAATCAATTCTTGTCTAATACTAAGATAGCACAATAGTCAAAAGGTTTAATGGCCCTTATGAAATTCTTTTGATTGTAGCATTATTAAGGTCTTGTAATCGCTGCTTTCTTTTATGCTAAGGTTTGCAGTGTGACTAGCTTGTGATAGTGGCCTTTTTGATCTAAAAGTGCTTGATGGGTGCCTTGTTCAATGATTTTACCTTCTTGCATGACCACAATGAGTTGTGCATGTTGGATGGTAGAGAGCCTGTGGGCTATGACAATAGAGGTCCTGTTTTTCATGAGGGTTTCTAGGGCGTCTTGAACCAGTTTTTCGCTCTCTGTATCTAAGGCAGAGGTGGCCTCGTCTAGAATCATTAGGGGCGGGTTCTTTAAAATGGCCCTGGCAATTGAAATGCGTTGTTTTTGCCCTCCACTGAGTTTATTTCCAGAATCTCCAATATTGGTGTGGTAGCCTTCTTTGAATTGTCCAATAAATTCGTGACAATTCGCGAGTGTAGCGGCCGCTAAAATGTCTTCTTCTGAGGCGTCTGGTTTCCCTAGGGCTATATTGTTTAAAATACTGTCATTAAACAACAAGGCGTCTTGAGAGACCAGCCCCATTAGGTTTCTGAGATGGGGGAGTGGGACTTGGTTTATGGGAGTGCCGTCTATAGTAATACTTCCTTTTTGTGGGTCGTAAAAACGCATGAGGAGATTGGCAATGGTGCTCTTCCCGCTCCCTGATTGGCCTACCAATGCAATGGTTTGTCCCTTGAGTACTTTTAGATTAAAACCATCTAAGACCAATTCTTTGTCATATGAGAAGGAAAGGTCCTTGAATTCAATAGCTGTTTGAATGCTGTTGAGCTTTTTTTGACTCGAACGATCTAAGGGGTTTTTTGCTTCGAGAATTTCCAATACCCTTGCGGCAGCAGCATTCCCTTTTTTAACACCATAACTCGCTTTACTCATGGCTTTGGCTGGGGTGAGTATTTGGTAGGCGAGCGACATATAGGTGATGAATAATTCTGGTTTTAGGCTTCCTTCTACCAAGACCATTCTACCCCCATACCACAATAGAATTCCAATCACGCTAATCCCTAGAAATTCAGAGGAGGGAGAAGCTAAATTTTGACGGTTTAGCAGGCTGTTTGAGAATTTGTAAAAACGTTGGGTGGAGGCTTTGAATTTAGCTGAAAACAGCGGTTCTGCTGTAAAAGCTTTAATGATTTTTAATCCACCTAAAGTTTCTTCTACTATAGATAAAAAATGTCCTTGTTCTTCTTGTACCCGGTCCGATTTTTTCTTTAATGATTTTCCCAACAAGGAGATGAGGTATCCTGAGATAGGTAGAAATATAAAGACAAACAGCGTGAGTTTAGCACTCATAAGCAGCATGGCTGTGATGGTAAAGACTATGGTTAGTGGTTCTCTGACCACTAATTCCAACACAGATAAAAAAGAGTGTTGAATTTCTAATACATCTGAAGAAATTCTGGCCATAGTGTCTCCCTTTCTCTTTTCCGAATAAAAACTGAGTGGCAAGGATATGCTCTTGTCATAAAGGGCGTTTCTGAGATCCTTGAGTACTCCGTTTCTCAGAAACGTAATGAAGAACATAGCCAAATAACCAAATAGATTTTTGAGAAAAAACATGCCTATCACTAGCCCCACCATAAACAATAGCGCGGTGCCTTCTCCTTCAGATGCCTTTTGAGTGACAAAATAATTGAGCGCTTGCTCTACATAGGTTTTGGTGTTTGAGATACCCTCCCATGTGGGAGGTGTGTACAACGCTTCTGTTTGTTTAAATAAAACAGACAGCATGGGGAATAAGGAAATCATGGCAAGCGTTCCAAATAAAGCATAGAAAATATTGGCGATAATATTTAATACCGCATATTTTCTGTAGGGTCTTGCAAATCGCAATATTTTTTTAAAATACTCCATGTGTTTTTGTCATATAAGTGTCACAATAAACGTGCGCTTTTACAAGGCTATTTCCTTGAGAATATTGTTGATTTTTAAGTCCAATGCTTCTTTTACTTTAGGGTAATTCTCCGCTCGGTCTAAGGGCTTGTTTACGCTAATATAAAACTTTATTTTAGGTTCCGTTCCTGAGGGTCTTGCGGCTAGTTTTGTACCTTTTTCTGTGGTGTAAATGAGTACGTTAGAAGTGGGAAGCGCTATCTTTTGGGTGTCATTCGTTTGTATATTTGTAGCAACTCCTTTTAGATAATCATGGACCCAAACCACCTTCTCACTATCAATGGTTTCAAGGGGTTGTTCTCTGAGGCGTTTCATGTTGTTTTCTATGGCTATACTCCCTTCTTTTCCTTTTTTGGTGATAGCAATTAAATGCTCCTGATAACAACCGTATTCTTGGTAAAGATCAATGAGCTCATCCATGAGCGTATTTCCTTTTGCTTTGGCAAAACTGGCCATTTCACAAGCTAAAAGACTGGCAGTAACAGCATCCTTGTCTCTTACAAAGTCTCCTACCATGAAGCCAAAACTCTCTTCTCCACCACCAATAAAGTGCTGGTCCGGGTGTTTTTTAATTGCGTCTGCAATCCATTTAAATCCTGTGAGCGTAGTTTTACATTCAATGTTGTAAGCGGCTGCCATAGCTTCCATCATAGGCGTGGAAACAATCGTAGAGGCTATATAGTCAGAGTCAACTAAGCCTTGTTCTTTTCTTTTTTCTAATAAAAAGGCAGTCATTAAAACCATGCACTGGTTTCCATTGAGTAGTTGTAGTGTTCCGTCTAAACCTCTGACGGCTACCCCCAATCGATCACTGTCTGGATCCGTTCCAATGACAATGTCTGCTTGGGTCTCTTCTCCTAAAGCTAAGGCCATGGCCAAGGCTTCTGGTTCCTCAGGATTTGGCGAACTAACCGTGGGGAAATCTCCATCTGGTTCAGCTTGTTCTTTAACTATGTTTACAGTGTATCCTGCTTTTTCTAATACTGCTGGAATGGCCGTGATGGAAGTACCGTGTAATGAAGTGAATACAATATTTAAACCTTCCTTGTTAGGGGCATTAAAGTTTGCTTGGGCGCAGCTTTGCGTTATAAAGGCCTCATCTACTGAAACATCTATAGTTTTTATAAGTGCTTTGTTTGGGGTAAAATTTATAGTTTCAAAAGAAAGACTTTCAATTTCTTTTATAATTTCTTGATCTTCCGGAGGGACTATTTGCCCGCCATCTGTCCAGTATACTTTGTATCCATTGTATTCTGGTGGATTATGAGAAGCGGTTAATACAATTCCGGCCTGGCATTTTAAATGCTTTAAAGTAAAAGAGAGTGCTGGCGTAGTTCTGAGCTCGGGAAATAAATGAGCGTTAATATTATTAGCAGAAAATACATTCGCTACAATTTGCGCCAAGTGGTCACTTTGGTGCCTACAATCATATGCAATGGCCACTGAAAGCGGCTCGTTCGGATATTGTTTTTTAAGGTAATTAGAAATACCTTGGGTATTCCTACCTAATGTGTAAGCGTTAATTCTATTGGGGCCAACGCCCATTAGCCCTCTCATGCCTCCAGTTCCAAAGGCTAAGTTCTTATAAAAAGCGTCTTCTAGTTCTAGGGGGTTTTCTGTAGCCAATTGTGCTACTTCCTTTTGTGTTTGAGCGTCAAAAGGAGCTTTTTGCCAAGCGGCTATTTCGTTGTCTATATTGGATGTGCTCATATAGTAATATATCTATTACACTTTAGTGGTAATAGTCTCTTTAATCGTGTAATGTACTTGATCTTTTCTTTGTCTTATGATAATCT
>CAKZOR010000045.1 GCA_937136755.1 uncultured Flavobacteriaceae bacterium
ACAATTTTATTGTCAAAAACAGCCTCTGTTTCCAACTGATTCAGAACCATTTGGGCAATCTCCTGCTGAGATTGTTCTGTAAAATAAATTCCCGAACGATATTGACTTCCAACGTCATTTCCTTGTCGGTTTAATGTAGTTGGATCGTGTGTATTAAAAAAAATTAAAAGTAAATCCGTAAGTTGCAATTGACTGGAATCGTATGTAACAGATACGGCCTCTGTATGACCAGTTCTTCCAGAACAAACTTCGCGATAAGCTGGATTTTTTATTGAACCGTCTATATATCCTGGGATAACTTCAGTCACGCCTTTAATCCTCTGAAATACAGCCTCGGTGCACCAAAAACAACCACCTCTACGGGCGGTATTCCGCTCATATTTCCAAAAAGAAGTCCTTTCCCGTTATTGGAAGAAGACATTAGTTCCGCCGCAATATGAACAGCAGCAGTACCTCCAATTTGACTCAAAGATTTTAAGACAGGAAAGCTTCCGTCTCTATCCGTAATTAGCTCAAAACCAATAGCTGTGATTTTCTTAGCTTCTAAAGCAGTGAAATAGGCCTTATTTTGTGTTTTTTTTTGAATGGCAGATATGAGTACGCTATTGGGTTTAATCAAATCTATTTCAGAAAGGCTAGGTGGGGACACCTTTAAAATAAGTGGACACTCAAATACTTCTTTTTTGAATTTAGTTACTAATGCCCCTGCTTTAATATAATCTTCATCTGAAAAGCTAGAAGCTGATCCAGCACCAGATTCAATAAGAACCCTGTGGTTATTTGAAATTAAAGCAGAAACTGCGTCAGGAGTAAGGCAAACCCTTTTTTCAGAAGCAGTATCTTCTTTAGGAACCCCAATATTCAAGTCTCCTTTTTTACTGAGAATCTCTAATCGTTCTTCTTGTGTTTTGAGTTCTTCTATACTAAAAGGTGAGGTAGGATTCATGATTATTGTATGTAAAGTTGTCTTGTTGTAGGATTCAAGATGCTTATTTCTAAAAAAGTAACATTTTTAGGGAGTAAACTTTTAATTATTTCAGGCCATTCAATAAAAATCCAACCATCAAAATCAAGGTATTCTTCTATGCCAAAATCCATGGCTTCCTCTAAGCTGTTAAGCCTGTAAAAATCAAAGTGATAAGCTAAGGTGTTCCCATCAGCATCTGGATATTCATTGACAATGCCAAAACTTGGGCTTTGACCACTGTCAGACGCCTCTAGCGATTTCAAAATGGCTTTTATAAGTGTTGTTTTTCCAGCACCCATTGGAGCCTCAAAACAAACGATTTTAGAGGGTAATTCTTTTATTAGAACTCGAGAAAGATTTTCTAAATCAGACTCTTTATAGATAATATCTAGCATTTAATCGAAAAAATGAGTTTTTGTGATGGAATTGAAAAATTGTGTACCATATTGTTAAACATTCAAATATAGGAACAGTTTTTAAAGTATTATAATTTCTTTAGTATGATCACCATAGCCTTATTAATTATCCAAACTATTTGTGTTTTTTATTAGTTTTTACTTAGGTACTAACACCACAAAAGGCACTATTATTTCTTCCATGGAAATGCCTCCGTGCTGATATGAATTTCTGTACTTATCTGCGAATTTGTTAAATTCATTAGGGTAAACAAAGAAAGATTTATTTTTAGCAAATACATAGGTGCTAGCCAAGCTGCTTTTCGGAAGGCCAATATTTTCTGGAACATTTACTTGGAAGCTCGATTTTGCGCTGCTATTTATTCTGTGGCCGTTTTTATATCTCAAATTATCGGTATGGTCTCTATTTCCTTTTAGCATGCTTGGATGTTCTACCTGAATGGCTCCGTGATCTGTAGTGATAATTAATTGAATATTATGATCAATAGTTAGCTTTAAAATTTCCTGTAGATATGTATTTGAAAACCAATTCAATGTAGTTTCTCTGTAGGCTTTGTTGTTGTGTGTTATGTCATTTATGATCTGATGGGTTGTTTTGGCGTGAGAAAGCTGATCTATAAAACCAACAACAGCAAAATTCAAATCATTTTTTGCTATTTTTTTAAAATCCTTTATATAATTGGTTGCTTGTTTATTATGATTAATTTTTACATAAGAATGGGATATTTTTAAGTTTTTTCTTTCACAATAATCTTTAAAAAACAAAGCTTCAAATTCATTTTTTAAACCTTCTTCAGTGTCCTCTTTCCAGTATTTGGGATAGTTGTTTTTAATTTCAATAGGAAGTAATCCAGAAAAGATAGCGTTTCTAGCGTATTGAGTTACTGTGGGTAAAATAGCGGTATAAAACTCATCTTTTATCACATTAAATTGTGCTTCTAAAACAGGCTTAATGGTTTGCCAATGATCTGCTCTTAGATTGTCTAAAAGCAATACCAATGTTTTTTTTTCTTTGATTAAAGGGATGATTTTTTTGTCTAATAATTGATGAGAAAAAATAGGGCCATTAGCGTCATGAATCCATGATTCATAGGAGTCTGTCACCAATTCTGAGAATTTTAAATTGGCATTTTGGAAATGCCCCTCTAGCATCTCTAATAACAATTTATTATGGCTGTTTTCAATCTGTATTTGCCATTCTACAAGGGATTGATACAAGCGGTAAAAGTCATCAATACTATTAGCTTCATAAATAGCCTCCGATATTTTTAAATGACTGCTTAGAAAATCTGCTTGTTTTTTATCGTTTGTGATTAGTTTTTGTTCCAATACTTTTTTAACAGATGCATATACTTGATTAGGATGTATGGGTTTGATTAAAAAATCAGTAACACTATTGGAAAGCGCTTGGTTTAAAGTGTATTCTTCTTGGTTATTAGTAATCATGATTACTGGGACATTAATTCCCTTTTTACTTATAATTGTCAAGGCTTCTAAACCAGATATGCCAGGCATATTTTCATCTAATAAAACAATACTAACTTCATTTTGCTCAAGATATAATAGGCCTTCATGGGCATTGTTAAAGCCAATGACATCATAGCCTTTTTGATTTAAAAAAAGGAAGTGCGGTTTTAGATAATCTACCTCATCATCTACCCATAAAATGCAGTGTTTATTCATTAAGTGTGTATATTTGTTTAAAACAATCTGGCTTTTGAAAACCAATTTAAAACAATACGTATTTAACGATCCAATTTACGGTTTTATCAGGATTAATGATCCCCTAATTTTGGAACTTATTGAAACGCCTTATTTCCAGAGACTTAGAAGAATAGCTCAGGTAGGCTTATCTTCTCTTGTGTATCCTGGTGCACACCACACAAGGTTTCATCATGCCTTAGGTTGTGTACATCTCATGCAGCAATCTATTAGTGTTTTGCAATCCAAAGGCGTTGCTATTAACAGTGAAGAATCAAGGGCTTTACAAATAGCCATTTTATTGCATGACATTGGCCATGGCCCTTTTTCTCATGCCATGGAGCATAGCATAATACCCAAGATTAGTCATGAAACACTTTCTTTAAAGTTTATGCATATATTAAACGATCAGTTTAATGGCGCTTTAAGTTTAGCTATAACTATTTTTAAAGGAGAAAGCGAAAGATTGTTTTTTAATCAACTTGTCTCTAGCCAATTAGATGTAGACAGGCTTGATTATTTAAAAAGGGATAGCTTTTATACTGGCGTAGCTGAAGGAAATATTAATTCTGAACGATTGATCAGTATGCTTAATGTAGTAGATCAAACCCTAGTCATTGAAGAAAAAGGACTTTATTCAGTTGAAAAATACCTCATGGCTAGACGTTTTATGTACTGGCAGGTATACTTGCATAAAACAGGTATTGCAGCAGAAGCCATATTGATTAAAATTTTTGAAAGGGCAAAGACCTTACTCAAGCAAGGAGAGCATTTGCAAGCAACAAACGCTTTAATGTATTTTTTAAATCATCAGGATGGCATACAATTATCGGATGAGACAATGGAGCAATTTTCAAAATTAGACGACACTGATATTTACGCAGCTATAAAAACTTGGAGTGATCATAAGGATGTTGTTTTGTCGCATTTATGTATTATGATATTAAATCGTAGTTTGTTGAAAATTAAAATTAAAGAAACCCCATTTTCTGAAACAAAAAAAGCTGCGAAAGCAAAACAATTAGAGGTCGCAGGCTACGATAAGGATACTTGGCCTTATTTTGTGTTCTCAGGAACCTTTTCTAATCTGGCCTATAATCCATTAAATACGCCTATCTATATGATCAAAAAATCAGGTAAAAAAGTCAATATTGCCACGCAATTAGCCCCTTCGTTTTTCGAAGCATTGACTCATAAGGTGGAGAAGTATTATATATGCTATCCTAAAAAAGGCTTTTAAGTATTATTTCTTACTTTTGCACTATGAAATTTACAGCGCGCCAAATTGCTTCGATCCTAGAAGGTGAAGTAGAAGGCAACCCAGACGTGGAGGTTCAAACGGTCTCTAAAATAGAGGAAGGAGAAAAAGGGAGTTTAACCTTTTTATCCAACCAGAAATACACGCCTTATATATACAAAACAAATGCGTCTATCACTATAGTGAACGACACCTTTGTACCAGAAAAAGAGCTCAGCACAACATTGATCAAAGTTCCAGATGCCTATGGGGCATTTTCTAAGTTGTTGTCCTATTACGACAGTATTAAGAAAACCAAATCTGGAATTGAGTCTCCGAGTTATATCAATAATGAAGCTGCCTATGGGAAAAACCTGTATTTAGGGGCTTTTTCTTATATCGGAGCCCACACTAAAATAGGGGATAATGTAACGATTCATCCCAATGTTTATATTGCAGAAAATGTGACTATAGGGAATGAGGTGACTATTTTTCCGGGAGCAAGAATATGCTCAGATACTGTGATTGGAAATCATTGTGTTATTCACCCCAATGCAGTGATTGGTTCAGATGGTTTTGGCTTTGCGCCCCAAGAAGACGGTAGCTATACAAAGATTCCACAAATTGGTCATGTCATAATTGAGGATCACGTAGATGTAGGTGCAGGAACAACAATAGACAGGGCTACCATTGGTGTTACTATAGTTAGAGAAGGGGTTAAATTAGATAATCAGATTCAAATTGCACATAACGTAGAAGTTGGAGCACATACAGTCATTGCTGCTCAGACAGGTATAGCAGGTTCAACCAAAATTGGAAAACACTGTATGATCGGAGGTCAAGTAGGTATTGTAGGCCACATTACCATTGGTGATTATGTGAAAATACAGGCCCAATCAGGAGTAGGAAGAAATGTAAAATCTAAGGAGGTCTTACAGGGATCACCAGCTTTTGGATATCAAGATTTTAATAAATCTTACGTCCATTTTAAAAATTTGCCAAAAACCATTCATAAACTAGATTCAAAAGATTATTTGTAATGTTAGAAAAGACAGTTGCACAAACTACCATTGCTAAAGAAGTAACACTCACTGGAGTAGGGTTACATACAGGAGCAGAAGTGACCATGACTTTTAAACCAGCCCCAGAAAACACAGGCTACAGATTTAAAAGAGTAGATCTAAAAGACGCCCCAATTATTCAAGCAGAAGCACAATATGTAGTGAACACTCAAAGGGGTACAAATTTAGAAAAAGACGGGGTGAGTATTCAAACTTCAGAGCATGTACTGGCTGCCTTAGTTGGTTTGGAAATAGACAATGTTCTCATTGAATTAAACGCTACTGAACCTCCCATTATGGATGGGTCTTCAAAGTTTTTTATTGCTGCTTTAGAAAGTGCTGGGATAGAGACTCTAGAGGCGCTTAGAGAAGAATTTGTGGTGACTGAAGTGATTACTTTCACAGATGAAAGTTCGGGATCTGAAATTACCCTAATTCCTGCGGATCACTACCAAGTAACCACCATGGTAGATTTTGGCACAAAAGTTTTAGGTACTCAAAATGCTACTTTAAACCATATTTCCGAATTTAAAAGTAAGATTTCAGAGGCTCGAACCTTTAGCTTTCTTCATGAATTAGAAACTTTGTTAGACCACGGATTAATTAAAGGAGGAGATTTAAATAATGCCATTGTTTACGTAGACAAAGAGATTTCTCCTGAAACAATGATTAAGCTAGAAAAAGCGTTTAACAAGTCTAAATTATCTGTAAAACCAAATGGAATTTTAGATAACTTAACCTTGAATCAACCCAATGAAGCAGCTAGACATAAGTTGTTAGATGTCATAGGAGATTTGGCCTTGGCAGGTACCAGAATCAGGGGTAAAGTGATAGCTACCAAGCCAGGACATTATGTAAACACTCAGTTTGCAAAAAAACTTTGTGCCGTGATTAAGGCAGAAAAGAGAAATCAAATACCTAAATATGATCTAAATGCACCACCTTTAATGGACATACACCAGATCATGGATATGTTGCCCCATAGGCCGCCATTTTTGCTGATAGACCGTATTATTGAACTTTCAGACACCCATGTGGTTGGAATGAAAAATGTCACCATGAACGAAGAATTTTTTGTTGGACATTTTCCAGGAGCACCAGTAATGCCAGGTGTTTTGCAAATTGAAGCCATGGCACAAACAGGAGGAGTTCTTGTGCTAAGTACGGTACCAGATCCTGAAAATTACCTCACTTTATTCATGAAAATGGACAATGTGAAATTCAAACAGAAAGTCATTCCTGGAGATACATTAATTTTCCACTGTAGTCTTATTTCGCCTATTAGAAGGGGAATATGTCATATGCAAGCCTATGCTTATGCTAATAATAAGTTAGTTTGTGACTCTGAATTAATGGCCCAAATAGTTAAAAAGAAATAAATGAACCTGCCTTTAGCATACATTCACCCAGGTGCAAAAATCGCCAAAAATGTTGTAGTAGAACCCTTCACGACCATTCACAATAATGTCATTATTGGAGAGGGCACTTGGATAGGATCCAACGTGACTATAATGGAAGGTGCCCGTATTGGGAAAAACTGTAATATTTTTCCTGGAGCAGTTATTTCCGCTCCACCACAAGATTTAAAATACAATGGAGAAGATACTACCGTAGAAATTGGAGATTACACCACTATAAGAGAATGTGTGACTATTAACAAAGGAACGACAGATAGAATGAAAACCGTCATTGGTTCAAATTGTCTCATTATGGCATATTGTCATATAGCCCATGACTGTTTGGTGGGCAATAATGCTATTTTTTCTAACAATTCTACTTTAGCAGGACACGTAACTATTGGTGAAAATGTAGTTTTAGCAGGTCTAGTGGCCGTTCATCAATTCGTGTCTATTGGGCAACACGCATTTGTTACAGGAGGCTCTTTGGTGAGAAAAGATGTTCCCCCATTTGTCAAAGCGGCTAGAGAGCCACTTTCTTATGTAGGCATAAACTCTGTAGGATTGAGAAGAAGAGGGTTTGACACAGATAAGATTAGAGAGATTCAGAATATTTATAGAATACTCTACCAAAGAAATTATAACAATACTCAGGCCGTTCAAATTATAGAAGCAGAAATGGAAGCGACCAATGAACGGGATGAAATTCTCCAGTTTATCAGAGATTCTCAAAGGGGTATAATGAAAGGATATTTTAGTAATAATTAAGACAATAAAAAAATGGCATCTACATCAGATATTAGAAAAGGATTGTGTATTAGATACAACAACGATATTTATAAAATCATTGAATTTCTTCACGTAAAACCAGGAAAAGGCCCAGCATTTGTAAGGACTAAATTAAAAAGTGTGAGTACCGGAAAGGTATTGGACAATACTTTTTCTGCAGGTCATAAAATAGAAGATGTTCGAGTAGAGACTCGTTCCTATCAGTTCTTATACCAAGAGGGAGACACCTATCACTTCATGAATACAGAAGATTACAATCAAATTACCCTTCCCGAATCTTCGTTAGATGCTCCAGGATTATTAAAAGAGGGTACTGTGGTGACTATTTTATTTAATACAGAAGACAGTGCCCCATTATCTGTAGATATGCCGGCGAGTATTGTGTTAGAAGTTACTTACACCGAACCGGGAGTAAAAGGGAATACCGCTACAAATGCCACTAAACCAGCTACAGTAGAGACTGGAGCTCAGGTAAATGTGCCTCTTTTCATTAACGAAGGAGACAAGATTAAGATAGACACCGAAAAAGGGGCCTATATGGAAAGAGTGAAAGAGTAGTAAGATGAAGTTTTCAACATCTCAAACACTCCAAGACATTGCTGCAATCATCGGGGTCTCTTATGTTGGAGACCCTATGTTCCCAGTTGCAGGGATGAATGAGATTCATGTGGTGACCCCAGGAGATATTGTATTTGTAGATCATCCCAAATATTATGAAAAGGCATTAAACTCAGCAGCTACCATTGTATTAATCAATAAGGAAGTGCCCTGTCCACAAGGCAAAGCACTATTAATTTCAGACGATCCTTTTCGTGATTTCAATGTGCTGAGCAAATATTTCAAACCCTTTATCCCAGCCCAAGCCAATATAGCTCCTACTGCCCAAATAGGGGAACACAGTCTAATACAACCTCAAGCTTTCATAGGAAATCATGTCACGATTGGAAAGCATTGTGTTATACATCCAAATGTGGTGATTTATGATCATTGTACCATTGGTGATCATGTAATTATTCATGCAGGTACGGTCATTGGTGCAGACGCATTTTACTATAAAAATAGGGCAGAGGGTCATGACAAACTGGTATCGACCGGAACGGTCAGCATTGAAAATCATGTAGAGATTGGGGCCCTTTGTACCATAGATAAAGGAGTGAGTGGTACAACCACCATTGGAACAGGTACAAAATTAGACAATCAAGTGCATATTGGGCATGATACAGTGATTGGCAAACATTGCCTTATAGCATCTCAAACAGGCGTCGCGGGTTGCGTTATTATAGAAGACCGTGTGACCTTATGGGGTCAAGTGGGTACCACGAGTGGAATAACAATAGGGGAAAAAGCAGTAGTGATGGGGCAAACAGGGGTCACTAAATCAATTCCAGGAGGCAAGTCATATTTCGGTACACCAGTTCAAGAGTCAAGGGAGCAATTAAAACAATTGGCTCAGCTAAAACAATTGCCCAAAATGTTGCAAAACAAACAGAATAAAGCCCTTTAAATTTTTAATTTTCCCTTACAAAAGGCTATTTTTGCTTCAAATTTTTAAAATATAGATATGAGTGTTTTAGTCAATAAAGATTCAAAGATTATCGTTCAAGGTTTCACAGGAGGAGAAGGTACTTTTCATGCAGAACAAATGATCGAATACGGAACGCAATTGGTAGGAGGAGTTACTCCAGGTAAAGGAGGACAAACCCACTTAGGGAAACCTGTTTTTAATACAGTTTCAGATGCGGTTTCTCAAGTTGGCGCAGACACTTCTATTTTATTTGTTCCTCCGGCCTTCGCGGCCGATGCCATTATGGAAGCGGCAGATGCAGGAATTAAAGTAATCATTACCATCACTGAGGGGATTCCTGTAGCAGATATGGTAAAAGTAAATGATTATATTAAAAATATGCCTACCAGACTAATTGGTCCAAACTGTCCTGGGGTCATTACACCTGGAGAAGCCAAAGTAGGTATTATGCCTGGTTTTGTTTTTAAGAAAGGTACCGTGGGTATTGTTTCTAAGTCTGGTACCTTAACATACGAAGCAGCTGATCAGGTCGTAAGACAAGGATTGGGTGTTACTACTGCTATTGGAATTGGTGGAGATCCAATCATTGGAACTACCACAAAAGAAGCGGTGGAATTACTGATAAATGATCCAGAAACCGAAGCAGTTGTAATGATTGGAGAAATAGGAGGTCAATTAGAAGCAGACGCAGCTAAATGGTACAAGGAAAGTGGTAGCAAAAAACCAATCATTGGCTTTATTGCTGGTGAAACAGCTCCTGCTGGAAGAACTATGGGACATGCCGGTGCTATTGTAGGTGGTTCAGATGACACGGCACAAGCTAAAAAGGCCATTATGAGAGCTTCTGGGATTCACGTAGTAGATTCTCCTGCAGAAATTGGAAAGAAAGTAAAAGAAGTTCTTGGATAATATTTGTTCCAAGTGATATTAAATCCCGCTTTTTGCGGGATTTTTTTTGGTCTAAGCTCGGTACTTCTATTATATTTACCACAATATATTTAATACATTATCATGAAATTATTAGAAAACAAAACAGCCATCATTACTGGTGCCAGTAGGGGTATTGGCATGGGAATTGCTAAAATATTTGCAGCACACGGAGCCAACGTAGCTTTTACATATGCTTCTAGTGAGGCACCAGCGCTAGCTTTAGAAGAAGAATTAACCCAATTGGGCGTTAAAGCAAAAGCTTATAAAAGCGATGCCTCAAAATTTGAACAGGCAGAAGCTTTGGTCACTGCTGTAGTGGCAGATTTTGGCACTATAGATATTTTAATTAACAATGCAGGAGTGACTAAAGATAATCTTCTTATGCGCATGTCAGAGGAAGACTTTGACGCAGTGATGGAAATTAACCTAAAATCTGTATTTAATATGACTAAAGCAACCCAGCGCACCTTTTTAAAACAACGCTCTGGTAGTATTATTAATATGAGTAGTGTGGTGGGTGTTAAAGGAAATGCTGGTCAATCTAATTATGCAGCGTCAAAAGCAGGAATGATTGGATTTACAAAATCCATAGCCCTTGAATTGGGTTCTAGAAACATTCGTTGCAACGCCATTGCTCCAGGATTTATTGAAACAGAAATGACAGAAAAACTGGATGAGAAGACAGTGCAATCATGGAGAGATGGCATTCCACTAAAAAGAGGAGGAAGTCCTGAAGATGTAGCCAATGCTTGTGTGTTTTTGGCTTCTGATTTATCTGCGTATGTCACTGGTCAGGTTTTAAATGTAGATGGTGGAATGCTCACCTAAACGTACATTTTTATTGTACCTTTATTAAAAATTATCAATTATGGACAAGTTACCTAAAGTGGCCATGCCACTTGTTATTTTATTTATTGTATTAATCGTTTTTGTTTCTAAATCTACTCTGACAATAGGTTCTGGTAGGGCAGGAGTACTTTATAAGACCTTTGGAAATGGTGTAGTAACAGATGAACCGCCGTTAGGAGAAGGTTTTCATGTGATTGCTCCATGGAACAAAGTGTTCATTTACGAAGTGCGTCAGCAAGAAGTATTTGAAAAAATGCAAGTACTTTCTTCTAATGGATTGGAAATAAAGTTAGACGCCTCAGCTTGGTTTGAGCCTAAATATGAATTTTTAGGAAAATTACACCAGGAGAAAGGTGAAGCTTATGTACAAAGAGTATTATTGCCAACCATCAGATCTGCCGCTCGTTCTGTAGTGGGTAGGTATACTCCTGAACAATTATACTCTAGTAAAAGAGATGCGATTCAAGCAGAGATTTTTGAAGAGACTAAGAAAATTGTAGACGGGCAGTACATTCAATTAAATGAGGTCCTTGTTAGAGATGTTACCTTACCAGCGACTATTAAAACCGCTATTGAGAGTAAACTAAAGCAAGAACAAGAGTCTTTGGAGTACGAGTTTAAGCTTATTACGGCTTCTAAGGAAGCGGAGCGTCAGATTATTGAAGCTAAAGGTAAGGCAGACGCCAACAGAATTCTAAGTGCTTCTCTTACAGATAAAATTTTACAGGATAAAGGGATTGAAGCTACTATTAAGTTATCTGAATCGCCTAATTCAAAAGTGATTGTGATAGGTAGTGGAGATTCAGGAATGCCTATTATTTTGGGGAATAACTAAATCTGTATTCAAAGGCACCCCTTTTTAAATATTTTTCACAAGGCTTTAGGGGTTTGTGATATTTTAAAAACTATTTAATTATCTCATGCCAATTTAAAGTAATTGATTACTTTTGTACTTTAATTATGACACAAACACTTACACATCATCATATTATATACTGCGCTCAGGCGAGGTAATGATGTATTGTTGTTAGCAACCATATTGAAACCCGTTTGAGCAATCAAACGGGTTTTTATTTTTTTATTAAAATAATTATGAAGAACAGACTTAAAATTGCGATTCAAAAGAGTGGACGTTTACACGACGACTCTATTGATTTATTGAAGGCATGTGGTATTTCTATAGACAATGGAAAAGACCAATTAAAAGCCATGGCCAGAAATTTTGACTTAGAGGTCTTTTACCTTAGAAATGGCGACATTCCACAATACCTCAAAGACGGTGTGGTAGATATTGCCATTATTGGAGAGAATGTCCTTATTGAGAAGGGAGAGGGAATTGATATTGCAGAGAAATTAGGTTTTTCTAAATGTAAAGTGTCTATGGCTATTCCAAAAGATACGCCTTACAATGGGGTAAAGGATTTTGACGGAATAAAGATTGCCACTTCATACCCGAACACCGTTCAATCATATTTGAATAAAAACGGTATTCAAGCAGACATTCATTTAATTAACGGATCTGTGGAAATAGCTCCTAATATTGGCTTGGCAGACGCCATCTGTGATATTGTCTCTAGTGGCAGTACCTTATTTAAAAACAACCTCAAAGAGGTAGATGTCATTTTAAAAAGTGAGGCTGTTTTAGCGGTTTCACCAGAACTTTCTTCAGAAGTTAGGCCTGTTTTAGAAAAGCTTGTCTTTAGAATTAAATCGGTCCTGAGGGCTAGAGAATCTAAATATGTACTACTCAATGTGCCTAATGAAAAATTAGATGCAGTGTTGAACATACTTCCTGGAATGAAAAGTCCCACAGTGTTACCATTAGCACAAGAGGGATGGAGTTCTGTGCACACGGTCATTCAGAAAGATTCTTTTTGGGAAGTAATAGATTTGTTAAAATTAGCTGGTGCAGAAAGTATTTTAGTGTGCCCAATAGAGAAAATGGTTTTGTAATATGAATGTATATAAAAACCCTATAAAAACAGAATGGGAAGACATTCTAAAAAGACCTACTGCTTCCTATCAAGATATTGAACCGATTGTTTCTGATGTTTTTAAGAATATCAAAGCCAATGGAGATGTGGCCATAAGTCACTATACAGAGAAATTTGACGGTGTATCACTAAATGAGTTTAAGGTCTCTGTAAAAGAAATTGAAAATGCAAAGCAGCTAGTATCCCCTGAGTTGCAACAAGCCATTATTCAAGCAAAAGATCAAATAGCAGCTTTTCATCGTGCACAAGTAACTCCTAAGGTATCTGTAGAAAATATAGAAGGAGTGCACTGTTGGCAAGAAAAAAGGCCCATTGAAAAAGTAGGTATTTATATTCCAGGGGGCTCTGCACCGCTATTTTCTACTATTTTAATGTTGGCCATTCCAGCACAAATTGCCGGTTGCAAAGAGATTGTGTTGTGTACGCCTCCAGACAAATCAGGCGCCATACACCCAGCTATTTTATTTGCAGCTTCCTTGTGTGGGGTTACTAAATTATTTAAAATAGGGGGTATTCAGGCCATAGCTGCCATGACTTTTGGTACTGTTCAGGTACCCAAAGTCTATAAAATTTTTGGACCGGGTAATCAATATGTTACCGTGGCCAAACAATGGGCTACCAGATATGACGTAGCCATAGATATGCCCGCAGGTCCTAGTGAGTTACTGGTAATGGCAGACCAAACAGCCAAGGCTACCTACATTGCATCCGATTTACTTTCTCAAGCAGAGCATGGTCCAGACAGTCAGGTTATTTTTGTGACCACCTATGAGCCGCTCATTGAAGAAGTAAGCCAAGAATTATTGGCTCAATGTGCGGTATTATCTAGAAAAGAGATTGCTAGTAAAGCTTTGGAGAACAGTAAAATGATTTTTCTGGAAACTAAAGAAGCTGCGGTGTCCTTAATTAACCAATATGCCCCTGAACACTACATATTGTGCGTATCAGAAGAAGCCTATTACCTAGATCACTTAAGCGCTGCAGGCTCAGTTTTTATAGGTAATTACAGTCCAGAAAGTGCAGGTGATTATGCTTCTGGAACCAATCATACCCTACCGACCAACGGATATGCCAGACAGTATAGTGGGGTTAATTTAGATGCTTTTTTAAATAGTATTAGTTTTCAGAAATTGACTGCAAAAGGCTTACAATCCTTAGGAAAGAGTATTGAATTAATGGCTGCTGCAGAAGGCTTAGACGCTCATAAAAATGCGGTAAGTATTCGCTTAAACGATTTGAGAGATGGAGCATAAGAGCGAATTTAATCCCTTGAACCTCTGTAGAGAGAACGTGAAATCATTGGCTCCATATACCTCTGCTAGAGACGAATATGTGTCTAATGGGACTAAGATGGTGTTTTTAGATGCTAATGAAAATCCCAATGAGACAGGGGTCAATAGGTATCCGGACCCTTTACAAAGGTCGCTCCGCAGCAGTATAGCTTCTTTAAAAAATCTACCTGAAAACCAATTGTTGTTTGGGAACGGTAGTGATGAAGTACTGGATTTATTATTCCGCGCCTTCTGTGAACCCAATCAGGACGCTGTAATTACTTTTCCACCCACCTATGGTATGTATGGCGTATTGGCAGGAATTAATAGTGTTCAAGTACACGAAATACCGCTCACAACTGCTTTTGAAATAGACATGGAACAGTATAGAAGTCATGCTTTCACAGCAACCAAAATGCTGTTTATCTGTAGTCCCAACAATCCTAGTGGGAATCTTATGGATCGCATTCATATAGAAGAAATTCTAAATACTTTTAAGGGTTTAGTAGTGGTAGATGAGGCCTACATAGATTTCACAGAGGCGTCAAGCTGGGCGAACAGACTGTCAGATTTTCCTAATTTGGTGGTCATTCAAACACTTTCTAAAGCCTATGGTTTAGCTGGTATTCGATTGGGTATGCTCATGGCTTCTCCAGAAATTATAAGTTTGCTACACAAAATTAAACCGCCCTACAATGTCAATGAACTTACTCAATCAAAGGCACAAGAGCGATTGGAGCAAGGAGAGCGAATCCAGAGCGAAGTGAATCTGATTGTAGCACAAAGAAAAGTCCTCGAAAATGCATTAAAGGAACTTCCCTTTGTAAAAGAAGTATTTCCCTCTGAAGCCAATTTTGTGCTGGTCCGAGTAGATCATGCAGATCTGAGATACCGACAATTATTAGACCAGGGTATTGTGGTGAGAAATAGGTCTAAACAGCTTCATTGTGAAAACACCCTAAGGTTTACAGTAGGTACCCCAGATGAAAATAAAAAACTCATAGAAACCCTTTATACATTGTCATGAAAAAAATACTTTTTATAGACAGAGATGGTACCTTAATTAAGGAACCCAAAGATTATCAAATAGATGCATTTGAGAAATTGATCTTTTATCCCTATGTTTTTCAATATATGGCTAAGATTGCTAGGGAATTAGATTTTGAATTAGTCATGGTCTCTAATCAAGACGGTTTAGGGACCGATTCATTTCCGGAAGAAACCTTTTGGCCGGTTCAAAATTTTATAATTGACAGTTTTGAAAGGGAGGGTGTAGTATTTTCTAAGGTCATTATAGACAAGACTTTTGCCAGTGAGAATAAACCCACTAGAAAGCCAGGAACTGCATTGCTGTCTGCTTATATGGACGGATCTTATGACTTAGCGAATTCTTTTGTGATTGGTGACAGAATAACAGATGTGGTTTTAGCTAAAAATCTTGGTGCCAAAGCCATTTTTATGCGACAAGAAGTAGGTCTTGGTAGCGAAGAGCTCTCCGATAACCAGAAAGACTTAGAAGATTATATTGCGAAGGAAACCACTGAATGGAGTGAGATATATAGTTTTTTAAGAGCAGGGGAACGCAAAGTAAGCCTGAAGCGTAATACCCATGAGACCCAAATTTCCATAGAGATGGATTTAGACGGTACAGGCACCTCAAGGATTAAAACTGGGATTGATTTTTTTGATCATATGTTGGATCAGTTGTCCAGACATGGATTGATAGATTTAGATATAGTGGTGACAGGAGACTTAGCTGTAGACGAACACCATACCATTGAAGATACCGCTATTGCATTAGGAGAGGCTTTTCACAAAGCGCTTGGCAATAAGCTTGGCGTAGAGCGCTATGGTTTCTGCCTACCTATGGATGACTGTGAGGCGCATGTTTCCATTGATTTTGGTGGTAGAAATTGGTTGGTCTGGGAGGCTGAATTTAAGCGTGAAATGATTGGTAAAATGCCTACAGAAATGTTTGTGCATTTTTTCAAATCCTTCTCAGATGGCGCAAAAGCCAATTTAAATATAAAAGCCACCGGGCAAAATGAGCACCACAAAATAGAAGCTATTTTTAAGGCTTTTGCCAAAGCCATAAAAATGGCTATTAAAAGAGATCCGGACAAATTATTTTTGCCCTCAACCAAAGGTGTTTTATAATGAATACAGTCATAGTAGATTACGGTGCAGGAAATATTCAAAGTGTATTATTTGCTTTGGAAAGGCAGGGTGTAAAAGCGCTTTTGTCACATGATTTAGAAGTCATAGAAAAAGCAGATAAGGTTATTTTTCCAGGAGTAGGTCATGCTGCTGCTGCTATGGAAAAGTTACAAGCCAGTGGTGTAGACCAATTGTTACCCCAGCTAACACAACCGGTTTTGGGCATATGTTTGGGTATGCAGCTTATGTGTAACCGTTCAGAGGAAGGCAATACAAAAGGATTGGGCATTTTTGATGTGGAAGTGAAAGCATTTGAAAAAAAACTAAAAGTACCTCATATAGGATGGAATACCATTGCGCAATTGAAGGGTTCCCTTTTCAATGAGATTGAAGAGAACGCTTATATTTATATGGTCCATTCCTATTATGCCGCATTATCTTCAAAGACCATTGCTGTTTGTCAGTATGATATTCCCTATAGTGCCGCTTTGGCTAAAGACAATTTTTTTGGCACACAGTTTCACCCAGAAAAGAGCAGTACTGTTGGAAATAAAATTTTAGAAAACTTTTTAGCCCTATAAAATGAGAATTATACCCGCTATAGATATTATTAATGGTCAATGTGTGAGACTTTCGAAAGGAGATTACAATACGGCAAAAATTTATTCCAATGACCCTTTGGAGGTAGCTAAGTCATTTCAAGACCACGGAGTAGAATACCTACATTTAGTAGATCTAGACGGTGCCAAATCCCAGGGAATTGTAAATCACAAAGTCCTAGAAACCCTAGCGACCAAAACAAACTTAAAAATCGATTTTGGTGGCGGGCTTAAAACAGACCAAGATCTTAAAATAGCTTTTGAATCTGGCGCCAAGCAAATTACTGGAGGCAGTATTGCGGTAAAGGATCCCCAACGCTTTTTATCTTGGATCAAGAGCTATGGAGCACATAAAATTATACTAGGGGCAGACGCGGCCAATGAAAAAATTGCTATTTCAGGTTGGTTAGAAACCTCTACAGAAGACTTAATTCCCTATGTAGCTAATTATATGACAAAAGGCATATCAGATGTAATCTGCACAGATATTTCTAAAGATGGTATGCTTGAAGGTCCCTCCATTGATTTATATGAAAAAATGATCAGAGAACTAAAAGACATTAAACTCATTGCTAGTGGAGGCGTTGCAAAACTTCAAGACCTTTATGACCTGAGTGCTGTGGGCTGTGACGGAGCCATTGTTGGAAAAGCGATATATGAAGATAGAATCTCTTTAAAAGAGATAGAACAGTTCATTTTAAATGCGCCAACATGTTAACTAAAAGAATCATTCCTTGCCTGGATATAAAAGATGGGCGGACTGTAAAGGGCGTTAATTTTGTGTCCCTTAGAGATGCAGGAGACCCTGTAGAACTTGCCACTAAATACGCTATGACCGGTGCAGATGAACTCGTGTTTTTAGATATTTCTGCTACAGAGCAGGGACGGAAAACCATGGCAGATTTGGTGCTTCAGGTAGCAGCAGCTGTAGACATTCCTTTTACTGTAGGAGGAGGCATTAGCAGTGTTGCAGACGTAGAAATACTACTTAAGAATGGGGCAGATAAGGTGTCCATTAACTCGTCGGCCGTAAGGCGACCAGCACTTATTAAAGAATTGTCAGAAGCGTTTGGGGCACAGTGTGTGGTGGTGGCCATAGATGCTAAAAAGATTGATGATCAGTGGTGGGTACATTTGGTTGGTGGAAAACAAGCCACGGATCTAGACTTATTCGATTGGGCCAAGCAAGCAGCACAATTAGGGGCTGGAGAAATTTTGTTTACTTCCATGGATCATGACGGAACCAAAAGTGGTTTTGCCAATGAAGCCTTAGCAAAAATGTCAGAAAGCGTCAATATTCCTATTATTGCCTCTGGGGGTGCTGGGAGTATGGAAGATTTCTATAATAGCTTTACCTTCGGTAAAGCCGATGCCGCACTAGCAGCCAGTATTTTCCATTACGGAGAAATAGGCATTCCAGCCTTAAAGACTTTTTTAAAAGATAAAAATATACCAGTTAGACTTTAAATAATGCAAATGAACGTAGATTTTTCAAAACATTCAGACGGTTTGGTTCCAGCAATTATCCAAGATGCCGAGACTAAAAATGTACTCATGTTGGGCTATATGAACCAGGAGGCATTAACACAAACCACTCAAACAAAAAAAGTCACCTTTTACAGCCGTTCAAAGCAGCGTTTGTGGACAAAGGGGGAGGAGAGTGGCCATTTTTTGAATCTTGTAGACATTACTATAGACTGCGACAATGATACGCTATTAATACAAGTGAATCCAGAAGGTCCCACCTGCCATAAGGGATCAGATAGCTGTTGGAATAAAGCCAATACTCCTACTTATGGTTTTTTAACCACTTTAGAAGAGACCATTGCTTCAAGGGTTTCTAATGCGAGTGGAGATCAAAGTTATGTGGCGAGTCTATTTGAGAAAGGCATTAATAAAATTGCTCAAAAAGTGGGAGAAGAAGCGGTAGAAGTTGTGATTGAAGCCATGGACAATAACCGAGAATTATTTTTAGAAGAGTCCTCAGACCTTCTGTTTCATTATTTAATGTTGTTACACGCAAAAGAGACCAGTTTTGCAGAAGTTGTTGAACGTTTAGCCTCTAGACAAAAATGATGTTAAACGCTTTTTAATTCCCTAAAAAAGGCTTCATAATATCTGTGATTTGTAGTATTTTTAGGTATGGCAAATCGCAAGACATCTGGTTTTCGTTTTACTCCCTATAAAGCGCCAAATCAAACCCCTTTTGAGCGACTCTTTGACATTTTCAAAGAGCTCATTACCCATACTTCTGGTGATTTTGACGAAGCCATTGATTGGCTTAGAGAACTCGATAAGGAATACGAGCTCACCACCCCTGAGTACACTATAGAGGATTTTATTGAAGATCTTAAATCCAAAGGATATGTTCAAGAGGCTTTAGAACCCAATGATCCTGATAATCCTGGTGAAAACGGAGATGAATCTGCTAAAAGTGTTGTTTCCCTTACCGCTAAGATGGAAAGGTTAATTAGGCAACATGCCTTGGATCAAATATTTGGCACGCTTAAGAAGGCGGGTTCTGGAAACCATAAAACCCCAAAAATTGGAATGGGAGATGAACTTTCAGGAGATCTGAGAGCGTTTCAATTTGGAGACGCCATGTCTTC
>CAKZOR010000046.1 GCA_937136755.1 uncultured Flavobacteriaceae bacterium
CTTTTAGTTTACAGGTAAAAACGGGAGCTACACTTTGCGGAGTTACCATCATTTTAACCCTCTTTAATTAAAAAGCCCCTAGAATATACCTAGGGGCTTTTTAAATATTTGTAAATCAATATTATCTGATCAATTTTTTATACTTAATACGCTTAGGCATAAGGTCACCTCCAAGGCGTTTTTTCTTGTTTTCTTCATAATCAGAGAAAGACCCTTCAAAGAAATACACCTGAGAATCTCCTTCAAAAGCAAGAATATGGGTGCAAATTCTATCTAAGAACCAACGGTCGTGAGAAATCACTACCGCACATCCTGCAAAATTCTCAAGACCTTCTTCTAAAGCCCTTAGGGTGTTAACATCTAAATCATTGGTAGGTTCATCTAAAAGCAGTACGTTACCCTCTTCTTTTAAGGTCATGGCCAGGTGCAAACGGTTGCGTTCCCCACCAGATAACATATTTACTTTTTTATTTTGTTCAGATCCTGAAAAATTAAACCTACTTAAATAAGCCCTAGAATTCACTTGCTTATCTCCCATCATAATGAGTTCTTGACCGTCTGAAAAATTTTCCCAGATACTCTTGTCTGGATCTATATTACTGTGACTTTGATCTACATAAGCAATCTTAGCAGTATCACCAACTTTAAAAGACCCCTTATCTGGAGTTTCCTCTCCCATGATCATTCTAAAAATAGTAGTTTTACCAGCTCCGTTTGGCCCAATAATACCCACTATACCTGCTTGAGGTAAATTAAAATTCAAGGATTCATAAAGGAGTTTGTCTTCGTATCCCTTGGAGATATCTGTAGCCTCAAGTACGTTCGTACCAAGTCTAGGACCATTAGGAATAAATATCTCTAATTTCTCATCCAATTGCTTCTGGTCTTGACTCAATAATTTATCATAATTATTCAACCTTGCTTTTTGCTTAGTTTGCCTACCCTTGGCACCTTGTTTCACCCACTCTAACTCACGTTCTAGTGTTTTTTGACGCTTAGAAGCTGTTTTGCTTTCTTGGGCCATTCGCTTAGATTTCTGATCCAACCAGCTAGAATAATTGCCCTTCCAAGGAATACCTTCTCCCCTGTCTAACTCAAGAATCCATCCGGCTACATTATCTAAGAAATACCTATCGTGTGTTACTGCAATGACTGTGCCTTTATAAGTAGCCAAATGGTGCTCTAGCCAATGAACAGATTCCGCGTCTAAGTGGTTGGTTGGCTCATCTAGTAATAAAATCTCAGGCTCTTGAAGTAATAACCTACACAGCGCCACACGTCGTTTTTCTCCACCAGATAACACCCCAATTTTCTTTTCAGAATCTGGCGTCCTCAAAGCGTCCATTGCAATGTTTAATTTGGTGTCTAATTCCCAAGCATTGGAAGCATCTATCTGATCTTGAAGAACAGCCTGCTTATCCATGAGTTTCTGCATTTTATCTGCATCTTCATAGACTTCAGGAAGCCCAAACATATCGTTAATTTTATTGTACTCATCTAGAAGCGCTACGGTCTCTGCAACGCCTTCTTTAACCACTTCTAAAACTGTTTTTTCTGGATCTAATTGTGGTTCTTGTTCTAAATAACCCACTTTGTATCCTGGAGAGAAAACCACATCTCCTTGAAAGTTTTTATCTACTCCTGCTATGATTTTTAACAAGGTAGATTTACCAGAGCCATTGAGTCCTAAAATCCCAATCTTAGCCCCATAAAAAAAACTGAGGTATATATTTTTTAAAACGGGTGTATTGGCTGTTTTATAAGTTTTAGTCACTCCTGACATTGAAAAAATGACTTTCTTATCGTCTGACATATTGTGTAGTAATTTTGTTAAACCCTTCCTTTTAAAGCATTAAATACCCATGCATTGGCAAAAAAACCAATACCCACTGCGGCAAAGCCCCATCCTGCAACATCGTCATATCTAAAAGCGCCAAGACCTATGAGTAAAACACCCATAAAACACATAATAAATGTAGCCCAGGCTAAAACGGTATTCTTATTCATAATTGTAGTTCTAATTAGTAAGCCACAAATATCGTAAAAATTGGCTTTATGTTACGTTATTGTTAAGAAGAACACGATTAAATAGCCCTTTTTATTGATTTTTGGCCGCTGATTCAACCGCATCTAGTAATTCAGAGAGGTTTAAACTATCTTGGTGGGTCCATTTTGGATGTTCCGTCCAATCTTGCAATAATGCCTCGTGTACTGCTTTAATCTCATAGGTATATCCCCTTCCAAGCGTTGGCAAAGAGACACTTTCAATGTCATTATTATTTTCTTTCTCCACTTTAAATCCTTGGCTTTCATGCCATCTTGAATCAATCGTAATCAATCCCTCATTACCGCTAATTTGCGCCACCATAGAAGATTTAGAGGTAAAGCCGCTATACAATACCGCTTTGGCTTTTTTGTAGTTGAAAATCATCGCTGTTTGTAACTCTGTACCAGTAGCGTTAAAATTAGATGTGGCTATGATACTTTCAGGCATACCTAAAAGCAGATAGCTGAGAAAAATAGGGTAAATACCTATGTCTAGAAGAGATCCTCCTCCAAGGGCTGGGTTTAACACCCTACTTTGAGGATCCTTATCCATAGCGTAAAAACCAAAATCTGCTTGAAGATACTGAATAGCACCAATTTCATTGGCGTGAATTCTATTTACCACAGCTTCTATGCTCGGATTAAACCTGGTCCAAAGGGCCTCCATAAAAAATACCCCTGTAGTTTTAGCTTGAGAGATCATTTCCTTGACCTCTACAGCATTTAACCCCAATGGTTTCTCACAAAGTACATGCTTTCCAGCTTTCATGGCTTTAATAGCCCATTCTTTGTGGCTACTGTGTGGTGTGGCAATATACACCACAGACACCAAAGGATCTTTTAATAATTCCTCATAGGAGCCAAAAGCTTTCTCAGCTGAATATTCCCTTGCAAAGTTATTGGCTTTCTCCAATGATCTTGAGGCAACCCCGTATAACTTAGCCTCTGGTACCAAAGCCAAATCCTTCACAAAATGGTGTGCAATACTACCCAATCCAATAATTCCCCAATACGTCATTTTCTTATAAAATTTGATTAGAATATAGATTCTCCTACAAAGTTAATCAATATTACAACGTATATTTATGGTTGAATTTGCTAATAAAAAGACTTTGTAGCCCTATGAGCATCAAAAATAAAACCAATTTAAGTCACCACAATGAAAGTGTAAAAACTTTAGAGAATACATTAAAAAAAGTGATGTTAGGTGGCGGGGAAGCCAAACTAAAAAAAGAAGCAGAAAAGGGCAAACTTTCTGCCAGAGAGCGCATTGCTTATTTATTGGATAAATCACCTCAAATTGAAATTGGCGCACTCACTGCCTTAGATATGTATTCAGAACACGGAGGCTGTCCTAGTGCTGGAGTAGTGGTTGTCATGGGGTATATTGGTGGCAAACAATGTATTGTAGTGGCTAATGATGCCACTGTAAAAGCAGGTGCTTGGTTCCCTTCTACTGCCAAAAAAAATCTAAGGGCCCAAGAAATAGCCATGGAAAATAATATTCCAATTATTTACTTGGTAGATTCAGCAGGGGTTTATTTGCCTCTGCAGGACGAAATTTTCCCAGATAAAGAACATTTTGGTCGAATTTTTAGAAATAATGCTAAAATGAGTAGTATGGGTATTGTTCAAATAGCTGCTATTATGGGAAGCTGTGTGGCTGGAGGTGCCTACCTACCAATCATGAGTGATGAAGCCATTATAGTAGACAAAACTGCTAGTATATTTTTAGCTGGCAGCTACTTGGTCAAAGCAGCCATTGGGGAAACTATAGATAATGAAACTTTAGGGGGAGCAACAACGCATTGTGAAATTAGTGGCGTAACAGACTACAAAGCTAAAAATGATAAAGATGCTCTAGATAAAATTAAAAACCTAGTAGACAAACTCGGAGAAACAACACTGGCAGGGTATAATAAAGCCGATGCTAAAAAACCGAATGTTTCCCATATAGAAATGCTTTCAAGCCTACCTATTTCCAGAACAGACCAGTACGATATGATGGAAATAATTAAAGGACTGGTAGACAATTCTGCCTTTGAGCCCTACAAAGAAGACTATGGTAAAACCATATTGACTGGCTATGCGAGAATTGACGGTTGGGCGGTTGGAATTGTAGCCAATCAGAGAACAGTCGTTAAAAATGCAAAAGGCGAAATGCAGTTAGGTGGTGTAATATACTCCGACGCAGCAGACAAAGCAACCCGCTTTATAGCCAATTGTAACCAAAAGAAAATTCCCTTAGTATTCCTTCAAGATGTGAGTGGTTTTATGGTAGGTAGTAAGAGTGAGCATGGCGGTATTATAAAAGACGGGGCTAAAATGGTCAATGCAGTGAGTAATTCTGTGGTGCCTAAATTCACCGTAATTATTGGAAATAGCTATGGTGCTGGAAATTATGCCATGTGCGGAAAAGCTTATGATCCAAGACTTATAGTCGCTTGGCCTTCGGCAAATTTAGCAGTCATGAGTGGGAATTCTGCTTCTCAGGTACTTTTACAAATTGAAAAAGCCAAATTAAAAAAAGAAGGCAAGCAAATAAATCCCCAAGAAGAACAAGAGCTCTTGACTAATATCCAAGAAAAATACAACAAACAAATATCGCCTTATTACGCTGCTGCAAGACTATGGACAGATGCTATTATTGACCCTAAAGACACTAGGAAATGGATCTCAATGGGAATAGATGCTGCCAATAACGCACCACAAAAAGACAAATTTAACATGGGAGTTCTTCAAGTGTAAACGCCTACGCGTCAGGTGTTCTGAAAACTTTTGCAAACTAGACAATCTCAACGCATACACACTGAGAAATTATGAGCCGTAATTTTTCATTACTAAAGACCACTTAGAAAAATTTTAGTTTCCTAATTGAGGGGAAACTCTTGGAATTAATAGAAAACTGGTTTGTCTTCCATTTACATATCTAAAACCTTCCTCTCCAACAAAACCAGCCTCCTCAAACATAATTCTGATGTCTCTTTTCCACTCTGGAATATAAACTGTGTTATTTAACTCAATTGCATAAACGGTATTAGGATTTAATGGGTAGGCATTTCCGTCTGCTTTATCAATACCATTCTGTGAGTCCCACATGCCTATAGTTGTACCAGCCGAGTGACCGTATAAACCCAAGGGATGCGTGTAAATCGCTGGTCTGAGTCCATTGCTCTTGGCTTCGCTTAAGGCATTGGATAATATGGTGTTTCCTACTAAACCTAACTTCATATTTTTAGTGAGGTAATCTTGAACTTTATTTCCTGAAGCTAACGCCGATGCTAGAAAATCAGGTGCTTTTGACTCTTTTGGCTTTAAAACATAAGCCAATTCCTGACAATCCGTATTGAGTCTCAAATAAGTAATCCCAAAATCACAATGCAGTAAATCTCCCGGTAAAATAACTTCTTTTTCGGGCCTTCCTGAAAAAGAGTACAAATGAGATACTAAAACTTCTTCACTTCTTTGAATATCTACTGTGGGGTGAAACCATGTTTTTAAGCCTAAATCGGACACCTTTTGACGCATCCACCATTCTACATCTGTTGTGGTAGTTACCCCAGGAGTGATTACTTTTTCTGAAAAAGCTTCCGCGATTATTTCATGTGTAATAGAAACCAATTGGTTGTATATCACCATTTCTTTTTCTGTTCTAGTCTCTATCCAACCCACGGCTAATTGCTCCGCAGATACAACCTTTGCATGCATATTTTTGGGTAAATATGCCATAAACTCATCGTAATCTGTCTTGTCTAACCCATCTGCTATATTGTGGTCTTTAGAAAAATTTAAGCCAATTTTTTTTGGATTGCGTTCTTTTATAAGTGCAATAAGTCTGTCCCATTGATCTGGTGCTTTTTCTTTATCCCAGGCACTTATAATTTGCTTTCCTACATTGTAGCGTGCAACAGCTAATTTTTCAATAGTATTATTTTTTTTATCCCTGTAGAATAATAAAATTGTTCTTCTCCTAGCATTGAGCCAAGTGGCTGGTAACATAGTTTTTATCACAGGATCTTCATTGTATTCTCTCGAAATAACAACCCACATATCAATCTCAGCTTGATCCATTAATTTAGGTAGTAATTGATCAAAGCGTTCCTCTAAAATTTCATCAATTACTGTGGACTGCTCCCTCACCGATAAAATAGCCTGTGCATGATTAAGAGTAATTGTAAAAAAAACAAAAATCGCTAAAAGATATTTCATAGGTCAAAAGTGAATGGTTATGGATAATTGGTTCAATAAATTCATTTATTGAAATCATTAGCCATTACAATTTAAGCATTTTATTCAAAAATTGAATTACGGCATTCAATATTTGATTCAAAAAAAGCCTACAGAGAGATTTCAATTATACATCTGTAAACCCGACTAAAAAATGCACAAAACACTATAGGTGGTGCATATTGTATCCTAGGGCCAAAGTATCTTTTCTGCGAAGCTTTAAGCTTTGGGTATATAAAAATTTAGGAACCGTTAAGATCCCTTTAGGCTTCTGAAATTTCTGATCAAAACTAATTTTAGTCAAATTTGCTCGTGCATTTTTTAAGTCTTCATCTAATACGACTAACACCAATTGTTCTCCAAGTAAGTCATGTGGAATTCCGGAATAAAAAAAAGGAAAGGAAAAATATTTTTCATGGGCTTTCTCCAGAGATTCTGGGTGAATCTTCACGCCACCAGAATTAATCACAAAATCTAGGCGTCCCATCCATTCAAAATGCGAATCATCTAAAATTTGTACCACATCTGAAGTGTGAATGGGGTCAGGTCCAATATAAGGTGCTATTACACTTAAACAACCGTGTGCATTCTCCTCAATAGTGATCTGGGGTAGAACTGAAAATATCACTTGATCCTCTACCCTTAGTTTTGCTATGGCAATGTGGCTTAAGGTCTCAGTCATTCCATAACTCAAAAACAATTCGGTAGATTGATCCTGAATGGCTTCGATTGCTTTTCTTTTAAGCTTTTTATTTAAAGGTGCTCCGCCAATTAGAATTTTTCTGCAATAGCCCAATAGGGACATACTCCCCTCTAATTGGGTCGGAACCATTGCCACAAAATCAAAAGTAGTCTTAAAAAAATCAAGGGGGCTATTAGAGGGAGGGCAAATCCATAAATCCAAACCCAACGAAAGTGCACGTACAACCATCATTTTCCCTGCAATAAATTGCGTAGGGAGACATAGAAGTATTCTATTACCTGGAATTAAATTAAAAAACTGACCCGTGAGTTGGGCATGAGCTTGCAGGGCACTTTTTTTAAAACTCAATGATTTAGGCGTTCCCGTTGAACCAGAAGTAAACACGCTAATTTCATCCCCTTCACTCAACCACTCTAACAAAAAAGTCCCTAATTGTTCCATATAGGGTTTTTCACTTAACAAAAGCGATGTAGCATAAATTCTCAGGTCTTTCTCATTAAATGACCTGCCTTGGATAGAAAAATTTGGATGCAAGCTAAATAAGGGATTACTCATAGACTGATTAGGGTGTTTTAACGGATCCAAATAATTTATTGACCCATCCTTTCCATTGGTACTTCTTAGCAAAGAACAATAGGAATAATGGGTAAAAAACACCTAAAACTAGGTATATATCATTTCCAATAGTCGGTGTAGCCACATCTATATATATAGAATCTGTTTGAAATGCAGTCCAATTAGAAGTCATTAACAAAGCTGCCACAAGGTTATTTGCTGCATGAAATCCAAGGGCTAGCTCTAAACCCTCATCCATTAAGGTAATTATACCTAGAAAAAATCCTGTACCCACATAATAGGCTAAAATGCCATATCCTAAAGTTTCCACCTCGGGATTACCAATATGCATGAGTCCAAAAGTTAGTGATGTAAAAATGAATGGTACTGCTTTGGATTTAAAAAAAGCCCCTAAACCTTGCATCATATAAGCCCTAAAAAGATATTCTTCAAAACTAGTTTGAAGTGGGATAAGCAAAATAGCGACTATGGCTAATTTTAAAAATGGCACCAAATTAAAATTATATACATAATCTTCAGGGCTAAAATACACCCCAATTAAAGTGGTAGCAACTACGACAAATCCCCAGATGGAGAATGACGTAAATACCCTAGACCAATCTATGAAACTCCTAGAGGTAGTAAGACTCGTTAGGGACTGTCTATGTACCCATTTCACCCATCCTAAAATCATGAGTAAGCCTACAGCAAATTGCAATAAATTTTCCATTAAAAAGGGGGTAGAACCCTTTTCTGCAACGGCGGCTTGCATTAATGCTGTCACATCTATATCCATAGAAGTAATTACCGCATAACTCAATCCCATCATGGCGAAAAATGAAACTGGTATTGGAAGGTATTTCCAAAAACCCAATTGTCCTTTAAAAGCTTGTGCTACATACATAAATCATCTATTATTTTAGTATTCCAAAGCGCCTTTGAATCATAGGCTAAAGTACCTTTTTGGACCTTTAAAGGAGCAGGGATATTGTTGGTGTATAAACTCCCAGTTCCAAGACCTTGTGGCAATATAGTGTTTTTTAAAAAGACCCATTGTGCAATAGCATTTAGACCAATATTGCTCTCCAAAGCAGAAGTGACCCACCACCCTATTCCCCTTGAATTTGCCAATTGAATCCATTGGTCACTTCCTTTAAATCCCCCAATAAAACTTGGTTTCAATATAATATACTGAGGATTAACAGTGTCTAAAAGATGTTCTTTTTGCGCAATAGTCAAACAGCCAATAAGAGATTCATCTAAGGCCACTGGAATAGGAGCGTCTGCACATAAGGTAGCCAAATCACTAATCGATTGTACTGGAAGGGGTTGCTCTATAGAATGTACCCCTATTTCCTGAAGAGACTCCATTACTTTATAAGCTGTTTTTAAATCAAAAGCCCCATTGGCGTCTACACGAAGCTCAATGACTTCTTCTGGATATTGCTGTCTTATAGACCGCAGTAAGGCCAATTCTTGATCTACATCTATGGCCCCTATTTTCATTTTTACACAATTAAAACCATTATTTAAAATAGCTCCAATCTGCTGAGACATAAAATTTTGATCACCCATCCAAATAAGACCGTTAATAGGAATAGGGGTTTGTGCTGAAATAAATGGAGAAGGAAATAGTATAAAAGGTTGACTAGACTGCAAGGATAAAAATGCTTGCTCCAAACCAAATTGAATGCTAGGGAAATGCAAAAGATCTGACCAAAGTGATTCCAGGCCTAAATGAATATGATTACAAGCCCAAGAGAGTTTATCTTCATAATCTGGAACGTCGTCATAACTTAAACCTTTCAACAGACCGCACTCACCATAGCCCACCCGATTGTTTGCCGTAATTTTTATAAAATATGATGTTTTGGTTTTTAAGACCCCCCTAGACGTTCCGCTAGCTTGTTTAAAAATTAAATCGTATTTACAATAAGTGGCCCTCATTTTCATAGCTTATAAAAATAACCAAAATCTACTTAAATACCCACTTAACTATTCATAGTCTTGATTAAAAAATCTTTAAAATCTTTTGTGATCGGGATTTTCTTTTGACCTATAATAACATCCTTGGCATTAATAGAATTAATATGCTCAATATTAACGATATAGGATTTATGCGCCTTATAAAAAAACTTAGAGGGTAACTTAGTGTAATACTCTTTTAAAGAAGAACGAACTACAAAAATTTTGTCTATAGTATAGACCTCTAAATACACATTATCTGCTTTAATATATAAGATTTCAGAGAAAGATATTCTATGGTAAATATGCTGCTTTTTAATGAAAATACTGTCAGATAGTATGGCTGTTGTATCAGTGTCTGAATCCAAGACATTACGCTCTTTTGAAGTTGACAGTTGCTCTCTAAAATTAAAAAGCGCTATTTCGATTGCTGTAAAAAGGTCTTCCTTTTCAAATGGTTTTACCAAATACCCATTAGGAGTCACTTTCTTTGCATCTGCCACTGTAGCCCTATCCGAATTAGACGTAATAAAAATAAATGGAATGTTTATATTTTCTCTTATGTATCCCCCTAATTCTATACCGGTTTCTTCTCCAGATAATAAAATGTCTATCAATACTAGATGCGTCTTTTTTAGACTTAAAATTTTTACTGCTGCATTGTAATCAGTTACAGATTTTACCTTATCATAGCCTAATTTAGAAAGCATCCTAACCACACTGTCTACGACAACTAAATTGTCTTCTACTATTAAAATTTCAAGATCATTAGGCAATAGCATACAGTCAGTTATGCTTCTAATTTACAACAAATTATTATGACCTATTAAAAAACATATGGACCACAGAAAAGTAAGTAAGGCTACTTTTTTAAGCTCTGGGTCCAATAATGAAGGTGAAGTAGTTTTAAAAACTTTAATCGCATGAAAAAGTAATGGTATAAAAACCAATAATGGCCATAAGTTTAAAGAACTGTCAAAAGAAAAATAAGCTATTCCAAGACTGGCTAGAAAAGCCAAAGACAAAAGCAATAAATGATATATTTTACCCCATTTATACCCAAATTTAACCACTAAGGTATTCTTATTACTTAAACGGTCATTTTCATGATCTCTCAAATTATTGAGGTTAAGCACAGAAACACTCAAAGAACCTAAGACAAGAGCCGGGAGTAAATCTGATATAGAAATATGAAATGTATATAAAAATTTACTGCCTAAAACGGAGAGCAATCCAAAAAATAAAAAAACAAATAAATCTCCAAAACCTTTATAACCGTATGCGCTTCCCCCTACCGTGTACCTAATTGCAGACCAGATACTGGCTATTCCCAAAATAAAAAACAGTACAAAATAAGGCCAATTAGACCTGCCAAAAGAGACCAACAACAATCCTAAAACCGAAATTAGGGCTACTACAGACAAGATCACTATGCCTCTTTTTAATTGAGAAGCGGTTAAAAGGCCTGATTGCAGTACTCTTTTAGGGCCAAGCCTTTGATCATTATCTGTTCCTTTTAAACCATCTCCATAGTCATTAGCGAAGTTAGAAATGACCTGAAACAATAAGGTACACCAGAGCGAGAGCAGCGCTATGTATACATTAAACGCCCCCTCACCTATGGCTAGAGCAGCACCTGCTATTATTCCAGAAAAAGATAAGGGTAGGGTTCTCAGTCTCGCTGCTTGCAACCATATTTTAAGTGAATTTGCTTCAAACGACATGGGCAATATTTAAGGCTTTAAGCCTCTAGAAGGTAAATTCCCTCTGAGGTTATTTTAATCGTTCTGTTTTTATAAAGGGTCCCAATGGCTTTTTTAAAAACCTTTTTACTCATTTCTAAATAAGCTTTTATTTCTTCCGGAGCAGATTTATCGTGAAGGGGCAAAAAACCCTTATGGGCAGAGAGCAAATCCATTACTTGTTTTGCAGCCGGCTCTAGTACAGCAACACCTAGCGGTTGTAAACTAATGTCTAATTTAAAATCTTCTCGCTGTAATTTTACATAGGCAGTTAAAGTGTCCCCCACTGAGATGGGTTTAAAGACTTCATTATGGTACACCATGCCTTTGTGCTTATTTTCCACAATAACATCCCATCCAATATCTGATTGTCTAGTGACTAATACAGAAACAGCGTCCCCTTGTGCATAATTAGCCGTGCTATTGTCTAGAAACTTATCTAACTTATTTGATCCTACAAGTCTAAATGTAACTGGATCTAGGTAACAGTAAACCACATAAGATTGACCAGCAACCATTTTTGACCTTTGCTCCTTAAAAGGCACCAAAAGGTGTTTTTCTAGACCCCATTGAAGGAATGCACCAATAGTATTTACTTCCTCTACCCTTAAAAGCGCAAAGGAATTTCTTTCTATATAAGGGACCAGGTTTGTGGCAACAGGTCTTTCATCATAATCTAAATAGCAAAAAACAGACAATTTATCCCCAATTTCCCAATCTTCAGGAACATACTTATTCGGCAGCAAAATATCTGTGCCTTCGTCATCTCCAAGAAATAAACCAACAGAAGTATCTCTTAGAATCTCTAATTCATTGAATTTACCGAGTACAATCATAATTATATAAAACGCAAAAATACAGTTAAAATAGCGGAAAGCGGTTTTTAACGCACTTTAATTTAATAGATGAACCAAGATTAATAATACGCCTTAAGCGTCTTAAAGAAGTTTATTAAAACGCCTTCATTTTCAGTTCTGGGAGTCTTTATTTCTAAAAGGCTAGGCCCATTGTTTTGCTGAAAAAAGGTAGCTAATTCATTTGCTAAACTATCTTTATCCTGAGCACTGTAATATTTGAATCCGTGTAAGTTACAAAGGGCCTGGGCACTGAGCTCGTGAACCGTTTCAAAATAAGTCCTAAAATTCTCACTATCCGTCTTTCCAGGTAATACCCTAAAAATACCTCCACCTTGGTTGTTGATCAGAATAATTTTAAAGTCTTTTGGAATGTACTTATTCCACAAACCATTACTGTCATAAAAGAATCCCAAATCTCCTGTGACCAATATTGTTTGTACTTGAGAGGCTACACTCGCGCCTATGGCTGTAGCAGTGCTTCCATCAATTCCGGAAGTTCCTCTATTACAATATACACTTACTGAAGATTTTACTGAAAATAATTGTGCATACCTTATGGTAGCACTATTGGCTAAATGCAACACCGTTTTATTCGGTATGGCTTTTAGTAAATGATAAAACGCATAAAAATCTGAAAAAGGACAAGAGGCAGTATAGGTGTCAATGTGTGCCTTATAACTATTTTTGTAGCGAAGTGCTCGTTTTTTTGGCGTGTCAATCTTGGGTATTTCTGCAGAAATAGACTTTTGAAGGGCTGGACTAAAAAAGGCATCGGCCGTAGGCCTAAAACAAGTGAAATTAGTGAAAAATGGATTCACAACAATCTCATTTTGTATTTGCCAATGTAGTTTTGGGGTGTATTGATTTAAGAAATTCTTTATTTTTTTTGAAACCACGGCCCCACCTATAGTCACTAATAAATCTGGCGACAAGGCTGCCCCAATGGCTGCTGCATCTAAGTGAGATTCCATGGGAGCAATAATATTATCTATACTGTCAATAAATTCGGGATGGTGTACATTAGAGGTGGTTTCTGTAAAAACCAACACCCTTGGGTCATTAGAGAGCCATTCAACCAATTCATTGGACAAATAATCCGGCGCATTGGGGTATAAAACACCTACAATAACCATAATTCGATTTGCCCCCTCCCATAGCGCTTTTAATTCAGGGTCTGAAAGTGTTTTCTGCACGGCTTCACTGTCCGAATAAGACACAAAAGCTTCTGTAGACTGAGGCACTAAAGCACTTTCATATAAGGGAGCTTCTTGGTAAAGCGGCTCTTCGAAAGGGGTGTTTAAATGAATGGGTCTATTGGTGGCTTTTAACTGACTAAATGCTGTAGCTAATAAAGTGTGATTTTTTTGGCTTATGACTTCTTGATCATACTGTAAATCCTTAGACATAAAGCGATTATAACGTTCCGCTGCATGAGAAGCATCTTGAATTAATGGGCTAGAAAATACCACGTGCTTGCCAAAAACACCCTCTTGCTTAATGGTTTGTCCATAGCCTTTATCTATGAGATAACTGGGCCTATCTGCTGAAATAACGACCAGTGGAATTCCTGAATAATAGGCCTCTGAGACCGCGGGATAATAATTCAATAAGGCACTTCCTGAGGTACACACTAATACGGTGGGTTCCTGATTTCTTTGCGCTAAGCCCAAGGCAAAAAATCCAGCAGCACGCTCATCTACAATACTATAGCAATCAAAAAAGGGGTCTGCTAGAAAACTGATGGTCAATGGAGCGTTTCTAGATCCCGGAGAAATAACTATCTTAGAAATCCCCTGTGCTTTACAGTGTAAAACAACGGTTTGCGCTAAAGGAATACTAGAGTATTGCATGGTAACAAAAGTAGGTGCTAATCATTAAATTAAAAAAAATAGACGGTGTATTAAATGACTTTTTTTATGGTTTGTGCTTTTAATATGGTCTCTTCCCATTCTTTCTCTGGAAGGGAGCCAGAAGTAATTCCTGAGCCCACGAAAACAGTGGCTAGTCCCGATAGGTATTCCATACACCTTAGATTGACATATAAATCTGCCTCAATAGCATGTAGCCCCTTAAAACCCAAATGGGGTTGGGCCAAATGAGGGTGAACTAGCCCTAAGTAGCCTGTGTAAAATTTGCGGTCCATAGCTTCATTTTGCTTAATAAAATCATGTGCTTGATCTCTAGGAAGGCCACATATTGCTGGTGAAGGGTGTAAAGCGTCTATTAAGTCAGTCAGTGATTTAGACCCTATTTGAGCCACATTAATATCTGTTTTTAGATGAGATACTTGGGCTACATTTACCTGATAAGCATTGGTTTTTTTTACTTCAAGGCCGATAGCGGTGAGCCTTGTCTCAATGTCTAGGGCAACCATCGCTTGCTCCTCAATCTCTTTTGAAGTCCATTTTTCAGAAAACAATGCAGCAGAAGCAGTGTCTCTTTTAATGGTTCCAGCTAAGGCAGCTGTTTGTAGAGATTTATTTTCTACATACAACAAACGCTCAGGAGTGGCCCCAATCCAGGTGCCCAAAGCGGGGTGATGCCATAAATAACAAAAAGCACTGTCATAACTTTCCAATAAACCCTTAAATATGGCTACAGGGGTTTTGCTGGTTTCAAAAGAAGCGGCACGTGCCAATACTACTTTTTTAAACTGATTACGCCCAATCTCATCCAAGGCGCTTTGCACCAAATTCACATGGGCTATTCTTAAAGTGTCTGAATGCTCTGACGCATTAGCAATCACTTTTTCATGCTGTTTTAAAGGCGCTTTTTTTTGGCTTGCAGCAGTAAGTGGTGGCTCAAAAGTAGCGTTCATATAGCCATCAGGCTTTAGTAAGTAGGGCGCTTTTTCATGAGAATAAGTAGCCATGACAAAACCAAAAGCGGCTTTAGAGGTGAAATGATGTAGTGCGCCCGTCTCTTGCCACAGTAAGTGAACCTGAGCCTCATTTGGAGATTTAAAAGCTACAAAAGGCAATCCCTTATTAAAAAAACCCGCTATATGTTCTAATAGATCCTCTATTGCGTAGGTCATACCAACTAGTTTCTTGGAAGGGCAATAGTGGTTAGCTTGTTGACAGATATTAATTGACCCGCATCATCCGTGATTTTTATATCCCATAATTGCGTTGTTCTCCCTTTATGAAGCACCGTGGCTTTAGCGTAAACAAAACCAGAAGCAATACTTTTCACGTGGTTTGCCGCAATTTCTATGCCCCTAACTTTATAATTTTTAGCATCTAAAAATAAAAAGGATGCCGCACTGCCTACACTTTCTGCAAGGGCAACCATTGCACCACCATGCAATACTCCGTCCGGCTGGTGCACTTTTGGCCCTACAGGCATTTTAGCCGTTAAAAAATCTTCTCCAACGTCTACATAAGAAATCTCTAGTGTTTCCATTAAAGTATTGGGGCACCTGTCATTGCACGCTTTAAGAATGGTTTCTTTGTCCATGTTTTTTTAGTAAAATTAAACAATAATAAAGGACTGACACAATTGTATATCTTTGATTTAACTAATATTTGTATCCATGTTACCATTAGAAAACCATTGGGTTCGTTTGGACCCCTTAAGTACAAGTCATACAGACGTCCTTTGGGAGGTTGTAAAAGATTTAGATATTTACAAATACAGCCCGAACGATCTGAGCACAAAAGATCGATTAGCCGCTTATATAGCCACAGCTGAAGCAAATGAAGCGGCTGGGAAAGACATTCCCTTTGCTATATTTAACAAATTATCTCAAAAATATGTGGGTAGCACCAGGTTTGGATACATAGATCTTTACAACAAAACACTTCATATAGGATGGACATGGTTGGCAAAAGAAGTCCAGGGTACTGGACTCAACAGCGCTTTAAAACACCTGATGCTTTCACATGCATTTGAGGTCATGAAAATGCGGAAGGTTATTTTTAGGGTAGACGCACTTAATATAAGATCCAGAAAGGCAGTAGAGAAACTTGGGGCAACATTAGAAGGGATTCTGAAAGAAGACGTGTTTGTAGCCCAAAAAAGAATTAGAGACACCTGTTGTTATGCCCTATTCTCTAGAGACTACTCCTCAAAATAAACGATCTTTCTAGTCGTATAAGAATTGTCTGGGGTGGTAATTTTTTTAATCCAATTTTTAAAAGGACTCCCGTCTAATTGGTACAAATTTTTCTTTGTTTGACGCACCACACCCCTTTCAAAAATCTGTTCAATTGGGTGGTTATTACTGTTGTATTTTGTCCTTACGGACGATGCCTTTTTGGGGACATACAAACTATCTTTTTCTATATAAATGTAGTTGTGAAGTTCCATTTCTAAGCCCTTTTTATTGAACATTCTTTGTTCCATGGAGCTGGGAATTCCGTTGTCAAATTCCTTTATGTTCAACTGGGTCAAAGTTCCACCAGCCTTAAAGAAAATAGAATCCACTTGCTTTAAAGGCAGACTGTCTTGCCAATAAGCGGTAGATTTTTGGGTGCGTAAGGAATCCCACTCATGACTAATCAAAGTAATAAAACGACCCTGTGTATTTGTTCTCACCACTCTGGTTAACTGCCCAATACTGTCATAGCGATAATTAAATTGCGCTACAAAAGTCCTATCATAACCAATAATTTTCTCTTTTATTTTAAGTTGCGGTAGGCTGTCATAACTATAAAAGTTAGCCATTGAAGTGGTTTTGTCTAATGCTCCATTGACATAATTTTCTACCCTTCGTTCTACCAGTTTTTCTTTTTCATATTTGTAATAGGTAGTCTCACTGTCATTTTCGCCAAAAACTGTAGCTGCTTGCACCAATTGTCCTGATCTATTAAACAGATATTGCTCTTGGCCGTATTTAGTAAATACAAAACACGATTTCACAGGACCTTTTAAATCAAAATCTGATCGGTCATAAGTGATTATTTCTTGAGACCATACCAGCATATGGGCAAAAAGGAACCCTATAAAAAAAGACCATCTAAAATAAAATTGCATGCTATAAAGGTAGTACATTGAACAAAAAAAGGCAGCCGTTAGGCTGCCTTTTTAATCTGTAAAAGCAAAAATTATTATTTCACTTCTTCAAAATCTACATCTTCTACATTGTCTGCATCTGCACCCGCATTAGGCTGAGCACCAGCTGCACCAGCGTCTCCACCTGCAGCACCAGCTTCTGCCTGAGCTTTGTACATTTCTTCAGAAGCAGCTTTCCAAGCCTCGTTAATTTTGTCTAAAGCTGGCGTGATTTGTGCCAAGTCTTTAGTTTCAAAAGCTTTTTTAAGCTCCTCTAAAGCAGCCTCAATTGGTGCTTTTTTATCTTCAGAAAGCTTTTCCCCAAATTCATTGAGTTGCTTTTCTGTCTGGAAGATCATTCCGTCTGCCTCATTGAGTTTATCTGCCGTTTCTTTAGCTTTCTTGTCAGACTCTGCATTGGCTTCTGCCTCTGCTTTCATTTTCTTGATTTCCTCTTCAGTTAAACCTGAAGAAGCTTCTATTCTAATGTCTTGAGTCTTATTGGTCGCTTTATCTGTAGCAGATACTTTAATAATACCATTGGCGTCAATATCGAAGGTTACTTCAATTTGAGGTGTACCACGCTGTGCAGGTGGAATACCGTCTAAATGGAATCTACCGATGGTTTTATTGTCTGTAGCCATAGGTCTTTCTCCTTGTAGTACATGTATTTCAACCGATGGCTGATTGTCTGCAGCAGTAGAGAAAACTTGCGATTTCTTTGTAGGAATGGTCGTATTAGATTCTATAAGCTTGGTTAAAACACCTCCCATAGTTTCAATACCTAATGAAAGTGGTGTTACATCTAACAATAATACATCTTTAACATCTCCAGTTAATACACCTCCTTGGATACCAGCTCCTAGAGATACAACTTCATCAGGATTTACACCTTTGCTTGGTGCTTTTCCGAAGAATTTCTCAACCGCTGCTTGTACTGCAGGAATACGTGTAGAACCACCTACTAAAATTACTTCGTCAATATCAGATTTTGATAAACCTGCTGCTTTTAATGCAGACTCACATGGCTCTATAGTACGTTTTACTAAATCGTCAATTAATTGTTCGAATTTAGAACGTGTTAATGTACGTACTAAGTGTTTTGGTCCACTAGCAGTAGCTGTAATATATGGTAAATTGATTTCTGTTTGCGCAGAAGATGATAATTCAATCTTTGCTTTTTCAGCAGCCTCTTTTAGACGTTGTAAAGACATTGGGTCCTTACGTAAGTCCATGTTTTC